>JAGNUJ010000019.1:7941-19289 GCA_017987055.1 Giesbergeria sp. | reverse complement strand
TTGATGATTTGGCTGTATTTCACCGAAGGCGTGGTGCGCGCTTGGAGCGACCGCCCGCCCAGCAACTGGCTGGCACTGCTCGAAGCCGTGCTGTGCGTCGTACTGTTTAGCGCCTGCACCGTCCACATTCGCCAACGCCTGCGCAGCCAAAAATTACCCGCCTGATAGAGCCACGTTTATGCCCCATTCGATTGAACTGATTGAACAACTGCGCCGCACCGTCGGCGCACAACATGTGCTGACCGAGGGCGACCTGAGCGCCTACGAGCAAGACTGGCGCCGCCGCCGCACCGGCAAAGCGCTGGCCGTGGTGCGCCCGGCCAATACCGCCGAAGTGGCCGCGGTGGTCAAAGCCTGCGCCGCTGCTGGCGCGCCCATCGTGCCCCAAGGCGGCAACACCAGCTTGTCGGTCGGCTCGACGCCCGACGGCTCGGGGCGCGAAGTGGTGCTGAACTTGGGCCGCATGAACGCCGTGCGCGCCTTGGACAAAGACAACCTGACGCTGACCGTGGAAGCCGGCTGCATTCTGCAAAACGTCCAAGCCGCCGCTGAACAAGCCGGCCTGCTGTTTCCGCTGTCGCTGGCCGCTGAGGGCAGTTGCACCATTGGCGGCAACCTAGGCACCAACGCTGGCGGCACGCAGGTGGTGCGCTACGGCAACGCGCGCGAACTCTGTTTGGGGCTGGAAGTGGTCACGCCGCAGGGCGAAGTGTGGGACGGTCTGCGCGGTTTGCGCAAAGACAACACCGGCTACGACCTGCGCAACCTGCTGATTGGCAGCGAGGGCACGCTGGGCATCATCACCGCCGCCACTTTGAAGCTGTTTCCGCAACCGGCGGCGCGCTTGACCGCGTGGGCCGCCGTGCCGTCGATGGAGCACGCGGTGGCGCTGCTGGGGCTGGCGCACGCGCACCTGGGCGCTGGCCTGACCGGGTTCGAGGTGATGGGCCAATTTGCGCTGCAGCTGGTCCACCAACACATGCCGCAGCTGCGCGTGCCGTTTATTGACCAAGCCGATGTGCCCTACGGCGTGCTGCTGGAAAACTCCGACAGCGAATCCGAAGAGCACGCCCGCGCCCGCTTTGAATCGCTGCTGGAAACCGCCTTCGAAGCCGGCTGCGTGCAGGATGCCGTCGTCGCCGAGAACCTGACCCAAGCCAACAACCTGTGGCATATCCGCGAGAGCATTCCGCTGGCGCAGGCCGAAGAGGGGCTGAACATCAAGCACGATATTTCGGTGCCGATTTCGCGCATTCCGGCGTTTGTGGTCTACGCGCAGGCGCTGCTGGAAAGCGAAGTGCCCGGCGCGCGCTTGGTCAACTTTGGCCATTTGGGCGACGGCAATTTGCACTTCAACGTGCAAGCGCCCGAGGGCGGCGACGCCAAAGCCTTTTTGCGCGAGCAAGAAGAGCAGGTCAACGCGCTGGTCTACCGCGCCGTGGCCGAGTTTGGCGGCTCGTTCTCTGCCGAGCACGGCGTGGGCGCACTGAAGGTGCAGACGCTGGCGCAGTACCAATCGCCCGTCGCCCTGTCGATGATGCGCGCCATCAAAGCCGCCCTCGACCCGCAATTGCTGATGAATCCGGGGCGCATTCTGGGTGCAACCGACGTTGCCGAATAAGCAAAACCAATCAAAATTGATAGCTACTAGCGCATGTATTTAAAGGGCTAGAGCCCTAAAAGACTAAAAAATGAGCCTGATACAAGCCCTGCCGCCCGGCCCGCTGGACATCGTCGGCGACATCCACGGCGAATTTGACGCGCTGGAGCAACTGCTGG
The DNA here is from genome assembly GCA_017987055.1 of Giesbergeria sp. Classification (GTDB taxonomy): domain Bacteria; phylum Pseudomonadota; class Gammaproteobacteria; order Burkholderiales; family Burkholderiaceae_C; genus Simplicispira. Next base: position 17,510 of record JAGNUJ010000019.1, on the reverse strand, counting down.
CGCACCTCGGCTACAGCGCCAACGGCGAGCACGCACAAGGGCGCACGCTGGTGTTTGTGGGCGATTTTTGCGACCGCGGCCCCGACAGCCCGGCGGTGCTGGCGCGCATTGCCCAACTGGTGCAGGCTGGCCGGGCGGTGGCGGTGCTGGGCAACCACGAAATCAACCTGCTGCGGGAAGACGTGAAAGACGGCTCTGGCTGGTACTTTGATGCGCGCATCGCCAGCGACGAACCCAAATACGCACCCTTTGCCCGCCCCAGCGCCGCCGAGCGCACCGCCATTGTCGAATTTTTGGCGCCACTGCCGGTGGCGCTGGAGCGCCACGACCTGCGCATCGTCCACGCCGCATGGCTGGACGCACCGATTGCCGCTGCGCGCACGCTGGCGCTGGGCGACACCCGCGCCGCCTACGACCGCTGGGAGGAGGAAGTGCGTCAACAAGCGCGCGCTGGCACGCTGGCACAGCGCATGAAAACTGAGCGCCAAAGCTGGCCGCACAGCCTAGAAAACGGCGAGCACCCGCCACCGTTTTTGCCAGCGCACGGCGAAAACGAGCTGCTCAAAGCCATGCTCAACCCGCTCAAGGTGCTGACCTCGGGCGTGGAGCGCTTGGGCGACGTGCCATTTTTTGCCGGTGGCAAATGGCGCTTTGTCGAGCGCGTAGCGTGGTGGGACGCTTACAACGACCGCATTCCGGTGGTGTTTGGCCACTATTGGCGCCGTCCATTTGTGCCCGACCCCAGCACCACCACCGCCGAAGAGGCCGGCCTGTTTGGCGACACCGCGCCGTTTGCGTGGCACGGCCAGCAGCGCAACGCGTTTTGCATCGATTACTCGGTCGGCGCGCGCTGGAGCGCCCGTAAAAACGGCCACCCCGTCCACGCCCACTACAAACTGGCCGCCCTGCGCTGGCCAGAGCGCACTTTGGTGTTTGACGACGGCAGCGTCGCCCAGACCACCGCCTTCCAGTCCTGCCCATGACCACTGCTACACCTGCCCCCGCCCGCCCCATCCGCACGCAATACGAAGACCTGATGCGCCACGTCTTCACCCACGGCGTGGACAAGGGCGACCGCACCGGCACCGGCACCAAAAGCGTGTTCGGCCACCAAATGCGCTTTGATTTGACCGAAGGCTTTCCGCTGGTCACCACCAAAAAAGTCCACCTGCGCAGCATCGTCCAAGAGCTGCTGTGGTTTCTGACGGGTTCGAGCAGCAACCACTGGCTGACCGAGCGCGGCGTGACCATTTGGAACGAATGGGCGCGCGCCGATGGCGATTTGGGGCCGGTGTACGGCGTGCAGTGGCGCAGCTGGCCCACGCCCGGCGGCGGCCACATCGACCAAATCAGCCAAGTGATGGAGACGCTCAAAACCAACCCCGACTCGCGCCGCATCATCGTCAGCAGCTGGAACGTGGCCGACTTGGACCAAATGGCGCTGATGCCGTGCCACGCGTTCTTTCAGTTCTACGTTGCGCCGCCGACCGAGCCGGGCGGCAAAGGCACATTGAGCTGCCAGCTCTACCAGCGCAGCGCCGACATCTTTTTGGGCGTGCCGTTCAACATCGCCAGTTATGCGCTGCTGACGCACATGGTGGCGCAGCAGTGCGACCTTCAAGTCGGCGAATTTATTTGGACCGGCGGCGACTGCCACCTCTACAACAACCACTTTGAGCAGGTGCAAACCCAGCTGGCGCGCGCGCCCAAGGCCTATCCGTACCCCACGCTGCGCATCTTGCGCCGCCCGGCCAGCATCTTTGACTACCAGTACGAAGACTTTGAAGTGCTGCACTACCAACACCACCCGGCCATCAAAGCGCCGGTGGCGGTGTAAGCCACCTTAAAACACTCCTTATTTAATAGCTACTAGCGCACGTATCCATTGGGCTAGAGGCACTTTTAACTATAAATTGGCTACCAATTCTGTGGAAATCGCTCTCATCTACGCCCGCGCCGCCAACGGCACCATTGGCAAGGGCGGCACCATGCCGTGGCATTTGCCCGAAGACTTGGCGCACTTCAAACGCCTGACCAGCGGTTGCCCGGTCATCATGGGCCGCAAAACCTGGGACTCGCTGCCCGCGCGCTTTCGGCCGCTGCCGGGGCGGCGCAACATCGTCATCACCCGGCAAGCCGATTGGAGCGAAAACGGCGCACAGCGCGCCTCCAGCCTGGCCGAGGCGCTACAACTGTGCGAGCAAGATGCGCCAGCGACCGTGTGGGTGATGGGCGGCGGGCAAATCTATGCCCAAGCCTTGCCGCTGGCCGACCGGGTGGAAGTGACGGAAATTGCGCAAGATTTTGCGGGCGACACCTTCGCCCCCGTGCTAGGCGAGCAGTGGCACGCGGCGGCGCGCCAAGACCATGTCGGCGCGGGCGGGCTGGCGTTTAGCTTTGTGCGCTACCAGCGCCAGCCAACGGCGGTGGGGCTTTAAGCCGGCGCGCCCACTATCACGCTGGAGGCCTTGAAAATCGCCGTGGCCACCGCGCCTTCGACCAGCGCCAGCGACTGGGCGCTCTCGTTGGTGATGGTGGCTGCCACCGAGCCAGCGCCGCTCAAGCCAATCACCACTTCGGTGTTGACCGCGCCCGGCACCAAGCGCAAGACGGTGCCGCTCAAACGGTTGCGCGCCGAGAACTTGGCGCCCTGGGCATCCGTCACGATGACGATGGACGAAGCCTTGACCAGCGCAAACGCCTGCGCGCCCACCTCCAGCCCCAAGCTTTCGGCGCTTTCGTGGGTGACGATGGCGATGACTTTGTGGCCGCCAGCGGCTTCGATTTCAATCTCGTCATTGACTGAGCCGCGCTGAACGCGGGTGACTTGTCCGGCAAAGTGGTTGCGTGCGCTGGTTTTCATGCCCATCCTTTTCAACAACAAAAAATCATCGGCAATGCCTTCGGCCTGCGCATTGAGCTGCGCGACAAACTGGCGGTGCTCGCGCTCAATCAGGCGAAAGTTTTCGACCAACTGCAAGCCCCGGCGCGTCAGCACCGTGCCGCCGCCGCCTTTGCCACCGGCGACGCGCTCGAGCAGCGGTTCGCCGGCCAAGTTGTTCATGGTGTCAATGGCGTCCCAAGCGGCCTTGTAGCTCATCTTCACCGCCTTGGCGGCTTGGGTGATGGAGCCAGATTGGGCAATTTGCGCCAGCAGCGCCATGCGGCTGGTGCCAGCCAAGTTTTCGCCGCCGACTGTCATCCAGACAGCGCCGCCGAGTTCAATCCGTGTGTCGTTGAAAGGCATGGTGGTTTTCTATTGTTTAATTTTGATAGCTGCCGCCGCTTGCTGCATAAGGGCTAGAGGCCGATTTGGCTATAAATATGCGGGTGCCTGAGTCACTATCTCGCCCGCGCGCATCTGCAGCACCTGCTCGCCAAACACCGCTACGTCTTGCGGGTCGTGGGTAATCAGCACCATCGGCACTTGCAAGCGCCGCTGCAGTGCGTCGAGTTCGGCGCGCAGCGTCACGCGCAGGCCAGGATCGAGCGCGGCAAACGGCTCGTCCAGCAGCAGCGCACGCGGCTTAGCCACCAACGCGCGCGCCAAAGCGGTGCGCTGGCGCTGGCCGCCCGAGAGCTCGTGCGGCGCTTGGTGGGCGACTTCGCCCAATTGGAAAGCGTCAATCCAGTAATCGACCGCTGCGCTGGCGTGGTTGCGGCGCGGGTTGAACCAGCCGCGCGCCAGCCCAAAAGCGATGTTTTGGCGCACGCTCAGGTGCGCAAACAGCGCGTAGTCTTGGAACAAATAGGCGACATTGCGCGCCTGCGGTGGCAGGTTGATGCGGGTTTGCGCATCAAACAAGGTTTGCCCATCGAGCCGCACATGGCCGCTGTCGGGCTGCACCAGCCCAGCAATCGCTTTGAGCAACTGACTTTTGCCCGCGCCCGAGGCACCAACCACCACCACGCGCTGACCTTCAGCACTGAAGCGCGCGTTCAGCTGAAACACGCGCTCACCAGAGCGCAGCGTTTTGCGGATGTCGATATCAAGCTGCATAGGTTTAAAAAGCGGTTCAGCGCCTGTTCAAGAACGCTGGTGCGCCACACGCCCCGGTGCCAAGCGCCCAGCGCTCAGCAGCACCACCACGCACACCAGCGAAGTAATCAACACCAGCGTGTTGGCGATGTCGTCTTGGCCGGCTTGTACGGCTTCATAAACGGCAATCGACAGCGTTTGCGTTTTGCCGGGAATGCTGCCGGCGACCATCAGCGTCGCGCCAAACTCGCCTAAAGCGCGGGCAAAGGCCAGCAGCACGCCGGCCAAAATGCCGCGCCACGCTAGCGGCAAGGTGATGCGTAAAAAGATGCCGATTTCAGAGATGCCCAGCACGCGGCCCGCCTCTTCAACTTGGCGGTCAATCGCCTCAAACGCCGCCCGCGCTGGCTTGAACACCAGCGGAAACGCCACGATGGTGGCCGCAATCACCGCGCCTTTGAGGGTAAAAATCAGGTGGATGCCGAAGCTGTCTTGCAGCCACCGCCCAATCCAGCCATTGCGCCCAAGCAGCACCAGCAGGTAGTAACCCAGCACCGTGGGCGGCATCACCATCGGCAGCGTCAGCAGGGTGTCGAGCAAGTCGCGCCCGACAAACCGCGTGCGCGCCAGCAGGTAGCCCACGCCAATGCCCAGCACCAAATTCAGCGCCGTCGCCCAGCCGGCCACTTGCAGCGACAAGCTCAGCGCTGACCAGGCTACTTCCATTCGGGACTATTCCTGCTCAAAAGTCTGAGCAAGCTCAGGGCTTGGCAAAGCCGTATTTGCCCAAAATGTCTTGCGCAGCCGGCGTGGCCAAGTAATTGATAAACGATGTGGCCTCGGCCGCATGGCTGCTAGCGGCGGTTTTGGCGATGGGATAGCGGATGGCGGTGGCCAAAGGCACCTCAAACGCCACTTTGACCTTGTTTTTCATGATGGCCGCGTCGGTGGCGTAGACAAAACCGGCATCGACCTCGCCGCGCGCCACGTAATCGAGCGACTGGCGCACGTTTTGCGTGTTGATGGCTTTGGCTTGCACGGCTGGCCACAGCTTGGCGGCCTCTAACGCGGTTTGCGCGTAGCGCCCGACCGGCACGCTGGCCGGATTGGCAATCGCCACGCGGGTGTAGCCGGTGTGGGTCAGATCGCTGAGGCTGGCGGGCACCCGTTTGGCGTCGCTCGGCACGATCAGCACCAGCTGGTTGCGCACAAAATCTTGGCGATCAGCGGCGAGGACGAGGCCTTCTTTTTGCGCCTTGTCCATAGTTTCTTGGTCGGCAGAGGCAAACACATCGACCGGCGCGCCCTTGGCCATTTGCTGCAGCAACGCACCCGAGCCGCCAAAGTTCAGCCGCACCTTGGTGCCGGGGTTTTGCGCCTCATAGCCCTGCGCAATGTCTTTGAACGCATTGGTCAAACTGGCCGCAGCCGACACCGTCACTTCCCCCGCCCACGCGGCACTAGCGAAAGCAGAGCACACCAACACAGCCAAAGCTTTTTTTGCAGAACGATAAGACATAGCAGCAACCCTTCAAAACAGTGAGCAGAGACAAAATCAGTAGCGCAGTATACGTTTGGTGATAACGCTCCAAAGGCCGAGAAACCCGCTGGCCTCGGCGGTCGGCGGCTACCATCGGGCGCATCTGTTTTACGGTCTTTAAATGCTATGCAAATCGCCACTTGGAACGTCAACTCCCTCAAAGTACGCCTGCCGCAGGTGCTGGACTGGCTGGCCGCCAACCCGGTCGATGTGCTGGGTTTGCAAGAACTCAAACTCAGTGACGAGCATTTTCCGGTCGAGGCGCTGCTGGCCGCCGGCTACCACGCCGCGTTTTTTGGGCAGAAAACCTATAACGGCGTTGCCCTGCTCAGCCGCCAGCCGCTGCACAGCGTGGTGCGCAATATTGCCGGTTTTGACGATCCGCAGGCACGCACCATTGCAGCCACGTTAGACACGCCGCAAGGCCCGCTGCGCGTGGTCAATGGCTATTTTGTCAACGGGCAAGAGCCGGGCAGCGAAAAATTTGCCTACAAACTGCGCTGGCTCGCCGCCCTGCACGACTGGCTGCGCGCCGAGCTGGCCGCGCACCCGCGCTTGGTGCTGGTGGGCGACTTTAACGTCGCGCCGCAAGACCGCGACTCTTACGACCCGGTCGGCCTGCAGGGCAGCATCCACCACACAAGCGAGGAGCGGGCGCATTTTCAAAGCTTACTAGCGCTGGGGCTGACCGACGCTTACCGGCTGTTTGAGCAGCCCGAGAAAAGCTACTCGTGGTGGGATTACCGGATGCTGGGTTTTCAGAAAAACCGCGGCTTGCGCATTGACCACATCTTGGTCAGCGATGCGCTGCGCAGCAGCGTCACGGCCTGCCAGATTGACCGCGCACCGCGCAAAAACCCCCAGCCCAGCGACCACGCACCGGTGGTGGCGACACTCGTTATTGAAATTAATTAACGGCGCTGCGTACAGAAAAACACTATGCTTTTCATAGCTGTTAGCGCTTGATTTTATTGGCTTAGACGCCATTTTCACTCTCATCGTGCGCATCCAACCCCAACTCCTGAATTTTGCGGCTCAGGGTGTTGCGGCCAATGCCCAGCCGCTGCGCTGCCTCCATGCGCCGCCCTTGCGTGGCGCGCAGAGCGCTGCCGATCAGCTGGACTTCAAAGCGGCGCAGCAAAACGTCCCACACCACTGCATCGCCTTGTGCCAACAGCGCTTGCGCCTCTTGGGCCAGCGCCGCCTCCCAGTCAGCCGCCGCTGAAAACTCGACTGCGCTTGCTGGGGCGTTGTTGGTGGCGCTGCTGTCAACGTGGGTGTCGCCAGTGTGGCTGGCGGTCTCGGCCAGCACCTCGGGAGGCAAGTCTTGCACCGCCACCACTTGCGCCGGTGCCATCACGCTAAGCCAGTGGCAGATGTTTTCCAGCTGGCGCACGTTGCCCGGAAAGCCACATTGCGCCAGCCGCTCCAAGGCGGCCTCGGAGATGCGCTTGGGCTCGACGCCTAGCTGGCGCGCACTGTGCTGTAAGAAGTGGCGCGCCAACATCGCAATATCTTCGCGCCGCTCGCGCAGCGCGGGCAGGCGCAAACGAATCACGTTAAGGCGGTGAAACAGGTCTTCGCGAAAGATGCCGTCTTGCACCCGCTGCTCTAAGTTTTGGTGCGTCGCAGCAATCACACGCACGCGCGAGGGCACGCTGCTGTGGCCACCCACACGGTAAAAGTGTCCATCCGAGAGCACACGCAGCAGCCGCGTTTGCAGCTCCAACGGCATATCGCCAATTTCGTCCAAAAACAAAGTGCCGCCCTCGGCCTGTTCAAAGCGTCCACGCCGCTGTGCCTGCGCGCCGGTGAAGGCGCCGCGCTCATGGCCAAACAGCTCTGATTCAAGCAAGTCTTTGGGAATAGCTGCGGTGTTGATGGCCACAAAAGGCCCGCCAGAGACAGGTGAGTGTTTGTGTAGCGCGCGCGCTACCAGCTCTTTACCCGAGCCAGATTCGCCTGTAATGAGTACCGTCACTTGGCTCGCACTGAGGCGGCCGATGGTACGAAAAACGTCTTGCATCGCCGGCGCTTGACCCAGCATCTCGGCACTGGCGACAGGCAACTCTTGCACTGCCGCTTCGCGCTGGCTCTCTTGCACTGCACGGCCAATGAGCGCGACCGCTTTATGCACATCAAACGGCTTGGGCAGGTATTCAAAAGCGCCACGTTGAAACGCCGAGACGGCGCTATCGAGGTCGGAGTACGCGGTCATGATGATGACTGGCAAACCCGGCTGCAATGCATGGACTTTCTCGAGCAGTTGCAGCCCCGAGCCGCCGGGCATCCGAATGTCGCTCACCAATACCTGTGGCCCAGGCTCAGCGCCGGGCACCTCCAGACTGGCCAGCGCTGCCAGCACCTCGCTGGGGTGGCTAAAGCTGCGCGTGGGTAAGCCCTCGCGCGCTAACGCTTTCTCCAGCACAAACCGAATCGAAGGATCGTCATCAACTAGCCAGATCGGCTTCATGGGGGGCTCTTTCGCGGAGGAACCAAGGACATACTGCCAACCGCCAACACATCAAGGCAACGGCAACAGGATACGAAAGTCTGTGCGCCCCGGCACGCTGTCGCACTCCAAAATGGCGTGATGGCGCTGCACAAAGGTTTGCGCCAACGCCAGCCCCAGCCCTGAGCCACCATCACGTCCGGACACCAGCGGATAAAAAACACGCTCCCGAATAGCCTCGGGCACACCCGGTCCGTTGTCGATAATGTGCAGTTGCAGCGCCAGTTTGTGGCGCTCGCGCCCCAGCGTAATTTGGCGCGCCACCCGCGTTCGCAACGTAATACAGGCCGGCTCGCCCCGGGCTATTTGTGCTGACAGTGCTTGGGCAGCGTTTTGCACGATGTTGAGCACGGCCTGTATCAGCTGGGCGCGATCGCCACGAAATTCGGGCAGGGAGATGTCGTAGTCGCGCACCACCTGTAAGCCGTGCGGATGCTCCAACAACACCAGTGAACGTACGTGCTCGCAGACCTCGTGGATATTGACATCGCTCACCAAGTGCGGATGGCGGTGCGGTGCTAGAAGCCGATCGACCAAACTTTGCAAGCGATCGGCCTCATGGATGATGACTTGGGTGTATTCGCTCAGCTCGGGACTGGCCAGCTCCAGCTCCAGCAGTTGCGCGGCACCGCGCAGACCGCCTAGCGGATTTTTAATTTCATGCGCCAGATTGCGGATCAATTCTTTGTGCGCTTGGGCCTGCTCGCGCAGGCGTTCTTCGCGATCTTGGCGCAGTTGCTGCGCTAGCGGCCACAGCTCGAGCAATACTTCGCCGCGCTGCTCAGCGGGAGCCACGCTGGCATACACCGGCACGGGCTCTTGGTGCGGACGCTTGAGGGTGGCCTCAAAGCGCAGCGCCACAAAATCGGGCTCGCCAGCGCCCTGCAGTGCCGTCTGCAGCGGCACCGGATCATCAAAGAATTGGGCAAAATCCAAGCCTTGCAGGGTGCGCCGCGACAGGCCTAGGGTGCTCTCAAGTGCGGTGTTGGCAAACTCCAAGCTGCCATCGCTGCGCAGCACTGCTACCAGCAACGACAAAAAATCCAGCGTCTGAAAACGGCTTGGCTCAACGCCAACGGCATACACCACGATTTACCGCGAGCCCAAGCGACCCAGTTCGCGCCGAATGCTCTCAATATCGCTAGCAGTGCGCGCCATGTTGGCCTTGATTTCGGCAGTGCGCTCCATGTAGTGCTGGGGGTTGCGCAAATCGAGCGCAGTGCGCTCAGGGTTGCCGTTGTTGTATTCCTTGTTGAGCTGGGCCAAGCGGGCTTCGGCTTTGCGCAACTCTGACTCAAAAATAGCGCGTGCGTCCGAATCGCGGCTGCGTTGCACGCTGGTGTCGATGCGCGGCGCGTTGGCTGGCGCAGCGCTCTTGGCAGAGGATGCCCCAGACGATGACGATGACGATGACGATGACGATGACGATGAAGTGCCAGAGGAAGAGGGCGATGAAGGTGATGCCGGTGTGCTCAAGCTAAAGGGGCGCGAGCTTTGCAGCACCGTGACGTTGCCGCCTTCGACCAGCCGGCAGCCGC
>JAGNUJ010000019.1:0-7841 GCA_017987055.1 Giesbergeria sp. | reverse complement strand
GACGATGACGATGACGATGAAGTGCCAGAGGAAGAGGGCGATGAAGGTGATGCCGGTGTGCTCAAGCTAAAGGGGCGCGAGCTTTGCAGCACCGTGACGTTGCCGCCTTCGACCAGCCGGCAGCCGCGCTCTTTGGCTTGGTTGGCGTTGTTGGTGTATTCGTTGCCGCAGCGGTAAATGCGGTCTTGAGACCAAGCAGCAGGTGCGCACAGCGCACCCAGCCACAAGGTGGGCAACAGGATAAAGAGCGTTTTTTTCATCAAATTTCCTCGCACGGAATCAGTAGCGGGCAGTGCCAGAGTATCCCCCAAGCTGCTTCAGATGGCGATTTTTGCGGGCTAGTTCCAAGAGGTAGCAACATAAAAAAAGGCGGTTAGCCCGCCTTTTTTATCCAGCACTCAGCGCTAGTTGCGCCTTATAGCGAGTAATACATCTCGTATTCAATCGGGTGTACCGCCGTGCGAAAACGGGTGACTTCGGTCATTTTCAGCTCGATATACGCGTCCAGCATGTTGTCAGAGAACACGCCGCCCTTGGTCAAGAAGGCACGGTCAGCGTCCAGTGCTTCCAGCGCTTGATCGAGGCTGTGGCAGACGGTGGGCACCAGCTTATCCTCTTCCGGCGGCAGGTGGTACAGGTCTTTGGTGGCAGCTTCGCCGGGGTGAATTTTGTTTTCCACGCCATCCAAACCGGCCATCAACAGCGCAGCAAAACCCAAGTAGGGGTTCATCAGCGGATCAGGAAAGCGCGCTTCAACGCGGCGACCCTTGGGGTTGGATACATACGGAATGCGGATCGAAGCCGAGCGGTTTTTGGCCGAATAGGCCAGCTTGACCGGCGCCTCAAAGTGCGGCACCAAGCGCTTGTAGCTGTTGGTGCCGGGGTTGGTGATGGCGTTGAGCGCGCGGGCGTGTTTGATCAAGCCGCCGATGTAGTACAGCGCGTAGTCCGACAAACCGGCGTAGCCGTCACCGGCAAACAGGTTTTTGCCGTCTTTCCACACCGATTGGTGTACGTGCATGCCTGAGCCGCTGTCGCCAGCGTAGGGCTTGGGCATGAAGGTGGCGGTTTTGCCATAGGCATTGGCGACGTTGTGGATGACGTACTTTTGCAGCATCGTCCAGTCGGCGCGCTGCACCAAAGTGCTAAAGCGGGTGCCGATTTCGTTCTGGCCAGCGCCGCCGACTTCGTGGTGGAACACTTCGACCGGAATGCCCAACGACTCCAAAATCAGTGACATTTCGGCGCGCAGGTTGTGCGTGCTGTCCACCGGCGGCACCGGAAAGTAGCCGCCTTTGGTGGTGGGGCGGTGGCCGCGGTTGCCGCCTTCGAGCTCGCGGCCCGAATTCCACGGCGCTTCGTACTCTTCGATTTCGTACATCACCTTGCCCGGCTCGTTGCTCCAGCGCACGCCGTCAAAGATGAAAAATTCTGGCTCAGGGCCAAAGAAGGCGGTGTCGCCCAAGCCGGAGGCTTTCAAGTACGCCTCGGCGCGCTTGGCAATCGAGCGCGGGTCGCGGTCATAGGCTTTGCCGTCGTTCGGCTCAATCACGTCGCAATTCAAGATGAGCGTCGGCTCTTCAAAAAACGGGTCGATGTTGGCGGTGTTCGGGTCGGGAATCAGCTGCATGTCGGAGGACTCTATGCCCTTCCAACCGGCAATCGACGAGCCGTCAAAGGCGTGGCCGTCGGTGAACTTGTCTTCATCAAAATGCGATACCGGCACCGTGGTGTGGTGCTGCTTGCCAAGGGTGTCGGTGAAGCGAAAGTCCACAAATTTGACTTCGTTGTCTTCCACCATCTTCATCACGTCTGCAATGGTCTGGGCCATTAATTACTCCTGAGGAATGTTCGTTAAATATTAAAAATCAGCGGTAAACAGATTGGTGGAACATTTTCCTACCGATGGGAGCTGTTAACGGGAAATTAAAAGCAATCTGTTCAGACTTTGCGTACCAATTCAGCGCCGCACTGCGCGCCAGCTTGCTCCAAGCTGGCACGCAAATCCGCCCACGCAGCGGGCACAGCAGCTGAGGGGCCTTTAACGCCCAACTCAATGTGGCGCCCGTGTACCGGGTGGTCAACGCTGGGCAGGCTAAACACCCGTACCGGCGCGTGGTCGCGCTCTAAGCGCTCCATCAGTGGCGTAAGGCTCGCTTCCATCGCGCCAAACACCAGCACCGAATGCTCGGTTTGCGGCGCTTGATGGAACAGGTGGGCGCAGTGCTGATCGAGCACCCATTCGATCATCGGCCAGGCCATCACCGGAAAGCCGGGGACAAAGTGGACCGAGCCACCGGCGCTGCCAGTGCAGCTAAAGCCGGGGATTTTGTTGTAGCTGTTGGGAATGATGCGCGCGCCGACCGGAAACACGCCCATGTTCAAGCGGTGCAGGTTGTCGGGACTGCTCGGGTCATACACTTCGCCGCGCTCTTGCGCTATGCCCTCCATGCGCTCACGAATCAGCGCTTGGGCTTCGGGGTGGCCCTGCAGCGGCACGCCCAGCGCACGCGCGGCGCTTTGGCGGGTTTGGTCATCGGGCGTAGCACCAATGCCGCCGGTCGAAAACACCGTGTCACCCGAGGCGAAGGCACGCTCGAGCGCGCGGGTGATGCGCGTCGGATCGTCGCCGACGTAATCGGCGTAAGACAACGCCAAGCCGCGCGCGCTGAGCAGCTCAATGACTTTCGGGAGGTGTTTGTCTTGGCGTTTGCCGGACAAAATTTCATCGCCAACGATGATCAGGCCAAAGCTTGTGGTCATGGTGCAAAAGGAGGCAGAGCTACAAAAGGGGGTTAAGCATACCTTTTGTCTGGCACCCTTTTGGCGCACCAGAGGTCGCAGTCAGCCACCTGACAACTGAAAAAATAATAGCTACAACCGCACGTATTTAAAGGGCTAGAGGCCATTTAATACCGAAGTTACTCCATCACAGCACATGCACCTTCACGGCAGCGGCGGGCAGGCTGCGCGCAGCAATCTCCAGCAGGTGTTGGTGGTGCGTGAAGAGCAAGACTTGGTGCTGCGCCGCACATTGCGCTAGCGCTTGCAGCATGTGCGCGGCGCGGCTGTCGTCGGCGGTCATCAGCACGTCGTCTAGCACCAGCGGCATCTGGCGCTCGGGCTGGGACTGGTGCTGCACTTGCAGTGTGGCCAAGCGCAGCGCTAGGTGTAATTGGTCGGCAGTGCCTTCGCTCAGCCCGGCTATAGCGATGGGCTTGCCTTGCTGCGGCTGGGCCAGCAGCAGCGGCGTGGTGCCGGCGGCATCGACCAGCAAGCGCGCAAAGCGCCCGCCAGTCATTTGGCAAAAATAGTCGCTGGCCAGCGCCAGCACGGGGCCTTGAGCCCGCTCGCGGTGGCGACGCAGCGCTTGGCTCAGCAAGGCGTGTGCTAATTTCAGCTGCGCCCATGGGCGCACACCGGTGCGGTAGCGGGCGGCGGCAGACTCCATCTCTTCGCGCGCTTGGGCGGCGGCGTCGGAGGTGTCGATAGCCGCCAGCGCTTGCTGGGCGGCATACACCGCATCGTTGGCAGCTTTCTCGTCACGCTCTAACTGTTCAATGCGCACGCTGCAGCTGTGCTTTTCTTGCTCTAACGCGGCGCTGTCTTGTTGGGCTAATGCCGTGCGCAACATATCCGCGTCTTGCTGGGAGGTTTTCCGCAGCCGCGCGCTCAAGTCTTGCCAATGCTGCTCGGCACTGCGGCGCTGGTCAGCGCGTAACTCGGCACCCGGCAGGTCATGCGCCTGCGCAACTTGGGCCTGTGCGCACAGATCGGCCAGCGCCTGCTGCGCCGCGCTCAAGGTAGCTTGGGCACGCTCTTGGCGCTGGCGCTCGGTGGCTTCGGTTTTGCGCAGCGTGGCCTGCAAGGCGCTGGTTTGGCGCGATTGGGCCAAGCGCTGCACCAAACCATCGACCCAGCTGTCCAGCAGCGCCGGTGCTGGCTCATTGAGCAGCTCGCCGAGTGCGACAGCATCGCTGGCCAGCGCGCTGGCGTGGGCCTGCAAAGCGCTGAGCTGCTGCATCTGCTCGCTGTGCTTGGCATACGCGTCCGTCCAGTGGCGTAAGGCTTGCAACTGAGCGCGCACGGCGGCGGGTGCGCTGCCAGCGGGCAAGTGCAGTCGCTGGCAGTGGACATCAAGCGCACTTTGGCTGCTGTACAGGCGCTGCGTCTGCTGGGTGACTTGGCGGGTTTGCGCTTCGATGTCGTGCGCCAGTTCGGTAAGGTCTTTTTGGCGCTGGGCAATGGCAGCGCGCTGCTGCACCAGTTCGCTCTCTAAGGCAGCGGCGATAGTGATCAGACTCGCCAAGTCCGGCGCGCCGGGCGGCAAGTTCGCTGCCAAATCGCGCAGTGCGACTGACAGCGTCGTTTGGGCGAAGTCAATTTTGCTTTGCAATGCCGCGTGCTCGTCTTGCGTTTGCTGCCAGCGTTCTTGTTGCTCTAGCGCGCTGCGGTGCAGTTGCAGCCATTCGCGCACCTCGGCGGCACTGCCAGCGGGGATGGCGGCTTGCGCCAGCGTCTGCAGCCAACGCGCCTCGCCCGCAGCTGCGGCTGTTTGGCGCTGCGCCTCGCTGGCCGTCAGCGCTTGCTGCGCCTGTTGCATCTGGGCAATGCGCTGTTCGCATTCGGTGATTTGTGCGGCGCGCTGGGCACCTTCACGCAGCAAATCGGCTTGGCGGTCGGCCTCGTGCTGAGCATGTTCAAAGCTTTGCGCCAATGCGGTGCGCGCTGCCAAATCTACCGACTCAAGGGCATCAATGCACGCCGCACGTACGCTGCTCCAGCTTTGGCTGCGCAGCGTGCGCGCCTGCTGCAAGGTGGCGGCGGTGACGACTTCGCCCGCTGCACCCAAGCCAGTCAGCCGGCGCTGTTGCTCGGCCAAATCTTTGGCTAGCGTTTGCATTTTGTCTTGGTACAGCGCGGCGGCTTGCTGCCCATCGGTTTGCGCTTGTTCGTGCGCATCGATGGCAGCGCTGCTCAAGTAACCAATGGTCTGCAGCAAATCGGCCGATGCCAGATCCATCTTTTTCAACATGCGCAGCAACTTGCTTTCGTCAGCGGTACTGGCGCGCAGCAGGTCTGCGCAGCGCTGCGGCGCATCGGCCAGCGCTTGCGCTCGCTGCAGGGCGTGCGACAGCGCTTGTTGCAGCGCGGCTGGCACCGTTGACTGCGCTTGGTGCTGCAGTTGTTGTTGGCGCTGTGCCAGCTCACTTTGGCGGTCACTGGCGTGGTGGAGGTTGCTCTGTGCGTCTTGCAGTTGCTCCAGTGCTTTTTCGGCCGCACTGTACTCGTCGGCGCAGGGCAGTTGTGCTGACAACGTGGGCAGACTGTCGGCCGCGTGGCGGGGCAAGCCCAAGCGCTCGGCTTGGGCGCGCAGTTGCTCGGCTTCGGCATGGGTGCTGGCCTGCAAGCGGGCGAGGTCGCTGCGCGTGCGCCGCACCTGCGCAGCATCGGCCTGCAAGCGCTCAATGGCGATACTGTGGGCTAACAGCAGCGGCTCAGTGCGCAGGCCTTGCAAGTCTTGCTGGCACTGCTGCAAAGCGGCATCAGCGGCTTGCAGCCCGTCTTGCGCGCGCTGGGCTTGCGCTTGCGCAGCCAAGCGGCGCTCGCGCGCATCGGGAGCCAGTGCCACATAGCTCTGCACCTGCTGCCAGTCGCGCGTAGCGTCATCCAAATCGCGCAGCAGTGGTTCGACAGCGCGCAATTCCGTCAATTGTGCTAGGCGTTGGCGTTGGCGGCGCAGCTGCGCTTGCAGCTCGGCCAACTGCTGCTGCGCCGTTTGGTGCGCGCGCTCTAGCTGCTTCCAGTGGTCGGGGCGGGTAATGGCCTTTTTGTAGCGCTGCTGCGCTTCGTCGAGCTGGCGCGCCGCTTCGTTGAGTAGCATGTTTTTGCCACCCACTGCGTAATAGTGCTTGGCATCGTTGGTCAGCGTGGCCAGCATGGCTTGAATGCCAGCGGTGCCAGTGCTGGCCTCGAACAGCGCGGCACCCAGTTCTCCCTCGCCTTGGATCAGCAGCTGCCCGCCCTCGCGCAAACGCTTGGCATCTAGGCCGTACAGCGTCTCAAACTGCACACGGGTAACGCCGCCGGTTAACGCCTGCTCCATCGCTGGAGTAGCGCTGCTGCCGGCAATCGGCGTGCCGGTGTCAGGGCAGGCCAGCAGCAGCGTGCCCTTGTTGCCCTTGCGCCGCGCCAAGCCTAGCGGCTGGCCGGCAGCATCGATAAACGTACCGGCGAGCGACATCTCGCCATAAGCATGGACAAAGCTGTCCGTGCTTTGTCCCGGAATGCCGTAGCGCAAATCGGCCATCGCCCGCAACGCGGAGGTTTTGCCAGCCTCGTTAGCGCCATAAATCAAGTGCAGCTGGGTGCTGCCAGTGAAATCCAATACAGCACCAGTGAATGGCCCAAAGGCGTGCAAAAACAGTGTTTGGATTTTCATCGCGCGCCCTCAACAGGGTACAAACGCACCAGCAACGTAGCTTCGGCATCACGCAGCAAGGCGAGCAAGTCCTGCGGCCGATCAAGCCGAGGCAGCTCGTCCAGTGCCGCGTCTTGGGCAACCGTACGGGTGACTTCAGCTGGCATTTTGTTGAACACCTCAGCCAAGGTGGCGCGGCACAACTCGGCCAGCGCCACCGGGTCTTGCGCCAGCGCATCGACGCTGCGTACCAGCTCGGCCAGCGCATCGCTGCCTTGGGCCAACTGCGCTCGGTCGATGGGCGAGCGCAGCGCTAGGCGCACGCGCTCAATCCACACATCGGCATTGAGCACGTCTTGCGCTGCCGCTTGTACAGCGGCTTCTAGCGTGCCGGGCTGGGCGGCTTCCAACGCGTGCAAGGGCGACTCGCCCGTCAACACCACGCGCACCGCGTGCAACACATCGCTGGCCGCAGTTTGCGCCGCCGCTTGCAGCTGCGCCGCCAAATAGGGCTGCAAATCGTCCAGCACAGCAAGCGCCGATATGTCCAACTCCAGCTGGTGCCAGCGCACCACCTCCAACGCAGTAAATTGGCTGCTGATGTCTGCGCCCTGCACCGTCACCAGCTCACAGCCCTTGGCACCGGTTTCGCGGGCGTGGCGGCCTTGCAAATTGCCGGGGTACACCACGCGCGGCTGCTGGCTGACGACTTGGCGCTGGTGGACATGACCCAGCGCCCAATAGTCGTAGCCCTTGGTTTGTAGCACCGCCACGCTGGTCGGAGCGTAGGTGTCGTGGCCTTCCATGCCGGTCAGGCTGGTGTGCAGCAGACCAATGTTGAAGCAGCCGGGCACAGCCGGCGGATAGTCGGGCACCAAATCTTCCGGCACTGCGCGGTCGGGAAAGCTGCGTCCATGAATGGCCACGCCGATCTCAGCCCAATGCACGGTTTCAGCGCTGCGGCTGGAGAACAGCTTGACGTTGTCCGGCCAGCTCACCTGCCGCGTAATCACGCCATGCGCGTCGTGGTTGCCTTGGACAATAAACACCCGAATGCCGGCTTGCCCCAATCGCACCATTTGGCTGCGCACAAACAGGCCAGTGTGAAAGTCCGGCCAATCGCGGTCGTACAGGTCGCCGGCCAGCAAGACAAAGTCCACCTGCTCGGCCAGCGCCAAATCGACCAGCCGCTCCAGCGCCCGGCGCGTGGCACCGCGCAAACGCTCCAGCGGTGCGCCGGGGTAGCGACTGAGGCCGCGCAACGGGCTGTCAATGTGCAAATCGGCAGCATGAATGAAACGCATGGCTTCTCCCTGTCGGTAACGTCTCAGTGACGACTGAAATCGTTGGGGCAAAAAAAAACGGTTTTGAAGATGTTCTTCAAAACCGTTTTTAGATTAATGGTCGGTGTGAAAGGATT
>JAGNUJ010000085.1 GCA_017987055.1 Giesbergeria sp. | reverse complement strand
ATCAAGACACGATATAAGCAGCCGCTGCGCTGGACATCAACTGCCCATCGGCACCGAAAAACTCCATGCGCGTGCTGGCCACGCGCGAGCCAAGGCGCAGCACCTGTGCGCGCAGCGTGAAGTGTTTGCCAATGCCGGGGCGCAAATAGTCCACCCGCAAATCAATCGTGCCCAGCTTGCCAAAGCGGTGCAGGCGCTGCTCGGGCGACTCGTGCATGTGGCGCGCGCCAATGGCGGCCATCACCGCCAGCGCGCCCATCGCGTCCAGCCCAGCGCTGATAACGCCGCCGTGCAGGCGCTGGTGGGCGTAGTGGCCAATCAGCTCGGGCTTCATGTCGATGCGCGCCTCGACGATTTCAGGGCGCACCGAGACGATCTTCAGCCCCAGCATCTGGTTAAAAACAATTTTTTCTTCAAAGATATCGCGCAAGCCTTCAATAAATTCTGGCTCGAAAACGACAACGGATGCAGATTTTTTAGTCATGGCGCAGATTTTGCGGCATTACTCGCCCGAGTCTGGCGTGTTGCTGGCAGCCTCCTAGAATCCTCGTTCTTCTCGCCCGACTGCTTTTTTTCCATCTTGAATATCACCACTCCTGCCGCCTGCAGCTCCCAGCGCACCTTGGCCATCTCCGCCAGCGCACCCAGCGTCAGCATGCTGGTAGTGCTCGCTTGCGTCGTTTGGGCGCTGCTGCAGTGGCTGACCCAAGCTAACTTGGACGGCTACCACGACATGCTGGAGAACTATGCATGGAGCCAAATGTGGGACTGGGGCACCCACAAGCATCCGCCGTTTTTTGCGTGGACGGTGGGGGTGTGGTTTGCGTTGTTTCCGCAGACGGATTTGGCCTATCGACTGCTGTCGTATGCCAACGTCGCCGTCGCTCTGTGGGGCGTGTTGCACTTGGGGCGGCGCTTGGGACTGGGCGCGCTGGCACCGACGGCGATGCTGCTGCTGCTGTGGAGCTTTCCGTACACCAACTTGGCCGCCAAGTTCAACGCCAACAGCCAGTTGCTGTCGCTGTGGCCGTGGACGGCGGCGCTGTTGCTGGCCAGCTGGCAAGAGCGCGGCTGGCGCGGCGCGGCCTACAGTGCAGCGCTCGGCCTGCTGGCGGCGGCCAGTATGTTGAGCAAGTACTACAGCGGCGTATTTTTGGCCGGCTTTTTGCTGCCCACACTGCTGACCAAAGACGGACGGCAGTGGCTGCTGTCGCCGCGCCCTTACATCGCGCTGGCGGTGTTTGCCGCCGCGCTGGCACCGCATATCGTTTGGATTGCCCGGCACGATTGGGTAACGCTAGGCTACGCGATGGAGCAAGGCGATGGCAGCACCGTCTGGGGCTATGTGCTGCGCTTTGCGTTGGCACCGCTGTTTTATTGGCTGCCGGGCTGGCTGGCCTGCGTGGCGGTGTTTGGCTGGCTGCAGGCCAAAACCGCACCCGCTGGCAAATTCTGGCCGCTGTCAGTGCGCTTAGCGCTGCGCAGTTGGTGCCCGAGCGGCTGGGACGACACGCTGTTTTGGCTAGCGTTGATGCCGTGGGCGCTGACGCTGATGTTTGGCGTTGTCGGCATCGCCGAGCTGTCTTCGCCTTGGGCAATTCCGATTGGTTTTGCGTTTTCGCTGCTGTGGCTGCGCAACCTGCACGCCGCTGCACCCGATGCCACGGCGCGCGCGCAGGCCGCGCTGCAGCGGGCATTTTTGCCGGTGCTGGCGGCTATCGTGCTGGTCGGCGTGGGGCTGGGCGTGTTCAACGCCCGCAGCGGCAAAGAAGGCTACTACCGCCCCAGCGCCGAGGCGGCGCAAGCCATTGCCGCCGATTGGCAAGCGCGCCACCCCGACCAGCCACTGCGCTGGGTCGGCGGCGACTGGGCAGAAAATGCCCTGCTGGCTTTTTATGCGCTGGCGCACGTGCGCACCTTGCCCGGCCTGCCCGACGCCTACCCAGCGCGGTTCAATCCATACCCGGCGTGGACCGGGCAAGCCGGCCTGCTGCTGTGCCCGCGCGGGCCACGGGGGCCGCTGGCCTCCACTGCAACCCAATGCGAAACCGCCGCGCAGCACTGGCTGGCGCAGCGCGGCCAAAGCACCACGGCGCACCTGATTGAAGTGCAGCGCCACGGTTGGCGCTTTCCCCGCCCGTACCCGTTTGTTTACGCCGTCTTTGACGCCTTGCCGCTTGCCCCTGCCGCCCCAGCCGCCGCCCCTCGCACTCCATGACGCCATGACACCCCAACCGACCTCCCCGCCCCACCCCTTGCACCCGCGCCCGCTGCTGCGCCTGAGCTGCGTGGTGCCGGCCTACAACGAAGCCGGTCACTTGGCCGAGTTTTTGCAAGCCCTGCACGCCTGCGCCAGCGCCTTGACGCCCGACTTTGAAATCTTGGTGGTCAACGACGGCAGCCGCGACAACACCCGCGAAGTCACTTTGGCACAGGCTGAAAAATTGGGCGTGCGCTATCTGGAGTTTTCGCGCAACTTTGGCAAAGAAGCGGCGCTGTCAGCGGGCATCGACCACGCGCGCGGCAACGCCATTTTGTTGATTGACTCGGACTTTCAGCACCCGCTGGAGCTGGTGCCGCGCATGGTCGATTTGTGGCGCTCGGGCTACGACATGGTGTATGGCGTCATCACCGACCGCGCCGCCGAAAGCGGCCTCAAGCGCCTAGGCACCGACGTTTTTTACCGGCTGATGGGCTTTGGCTCAGACATCCACATCCCGCGCAACGCCGGCGACTTTCGGCTGATGGACCGCAAAGTGGTGCAAGCGCTCAAAGCCCTGCCCGAGCGCAACCGCTTTATGAAGGGTTTGTATGCGTGGGTCGGCTTTCAAACCGTGGCGCTGCCGTTTGTGCCAGCGGACCGCCACAGCGGCCAATCGAGCTTTAACCTGCGCCGCCTGGGCTCGCTGGCGCTGCTGGGTATGACGTCGTTCACCACACTGCCGCTGCGCTTTTGGGGCGTGGCCGGGGCGTGTTTGTCGGTGCTGGCGATTGTTTATGGCCTGTGGATTGCGCTGGAAACACTGCTGTTTGGCAACCCGCTCAGCGGCTGGCCGACGCTGGCGGCCAGCGTGCTGCTGTTTTCGGGGATTCAGCTGCTGTCGATTGGCATTTTGGGCGAATACATCGGCCGCATCTACGAAGAAGTCAAAGGCCGCCCGGTGTACCTGCTGGCGCAAGACGAAGACCACAGCCCACTGGCGCAGGGCGGTAAGCCGACCCAAGCCTCTGACGAAGCGCCCGCGCCGTGAGCCTGCTGCATTTTCTGCACCGCCTGCCGCCGGGGCTGCGCTTTATCGCCGTCGGCGCTAGTGCTGCGGCCACGCACCTGCTGGTGGTTTGGACGCTGGTGCAAGGCCTGCACTGGCCGCCGCTGGGGGCGAATGTCGCGGCTTTTTTGCTGGCGTTTTGGGTCAGCTACGGCGGTCATTTTTTGCTGACTTTTGCCAACGTTGGCGCGGCACACCGCCAAGCGCTGCCGCGTTTTTTTGTCGTCGCCTGCGGTGGCTTTGTGGCCAATGAGCTGCTGTATTTGCTCGCTCTGCGCTGGCTGGGCTGGCATTACTTGGTCAGCTTGATGGCGGTGCTGGTGATCGTCGCGGTGGGCACGTTTGTCAGCAGCAAACTCTGGGCCTTTGCCCAACCTGCCGCATGACAAGCACCACGCCCATAAAGCAAATCACCCTGTGCGCCGACGACTTTGCACTGCACCCGGCGGTGGACGCCGCCGTTGTCGCCTTGGCGAAAGCGGGCCGCCTGAGCGCCACCAGCTGCATGACCACCGCCGCGCGCTGGCCGCAAGCGGCGCAGCTGCTGGCGCCGCTGCGCCCGGCGCTGCAAGTGGGTCTGCACTGGAACCTGACCGAAGGCCACGGCCAATCGGCGCAGAGCCTTTTGCAAGTGCTGGCGCGTGCCTACAGCGGACGCATCGACCCCAGCGCCGCCGCCGAGAGCCTGCAGCGCCAACTCGACGCCTTTGAGCAGCACACCGGCACGCCGCCCGATTTCATCGACGGCCACCAGCACATCCACCAACTGCCCGGCCTGCGCCAAGCGCTGCTGCAAGTGCTGCGCCAGCGCTACGGCGCTGACACCAGCCAAACGCCGTGGGTGCGCTCGACGCTGCCAGCGCAGTGGGGCATCAACAAAGCGGCGCTGCTGGCGCTGCTGGGCGGCTACCGCCTGCACCAAATGCTGGGCAAAGCCGGGGTGCGCCACAACCGGCAATTTGCCGGCGTCTATGGCTTTGACGCCGCTACGCCCGAGGCCTACGGCGCGCACATGGCCGCATGGCTGCACAGCGCCCCCAGCGGCACGCTGCTGATGTGCCACCCGGCCAGCGCCGCCGTGCCCGGCGACACCATCAGCGCCCAGCGGATGGTGGAGTTTGCTTATGTGGCATCGCCAGCGTTTGCAGAGTTGCTGCAGCGCAGCCAAGCCGTTTTAGTGCAAGGCGCAGCGACTAATTTCAAGCAAAAACAGCCTCTAGCCCAATAAATACCTGCGCTAGCAGCTATCAATTTATTCAAATCAGCCAATCACATTGTCGATAAACACCACCGTCACGCGCAGGCCGCTGCCTTGATCAGGACTGCCCAGCACCAACACCGCGCCGTGCGCGCGGGCGATTTCATCGGCAATCGCCAGCCCCAAGCCGGTGCCTTCGCCGCCGCTGCTGGGTAGGCGATAAAAGCGCTGCAGCACCTGTGTTTGTTCGGCCACCGGCACGCCAGGACCGTTATCTTCGACCTGCAAAAAGACCGGCCCCGTGCCTTCGCCTTGCTGGCCGCAGCGAATCGTCACGCTGGCGCCCGGCGGGGTGTATTGGATGGCGTTATCGATCAAGTTCGACAGCAACTCGCGCAGCAGCCAGCCGTGGCCGCTGACGTGGGCGGGCGCAGCTTCCAACCCCAAGTCGATACTTTTGGCCGTGGCGGCATCGAGAAACTGCTCTAGCAAAATTTCGCACAAGTCTTGCAAATCGACGCGCTCGGGCGACTGCGCTTGCAGGCTGCGCGCATCGGCGCGTGACAGCGCCAGCAGCTGGTGCGCCAGCTGCGAGGTACGGCGCGTGGCGGCGCGCAGTTTTTCAATCTCATCGACTCCTAAAGTAATAGCTGCTGGCGCACGTGTTTGTTTGGCTAGAGGCTGATTTGGCTTGTATTCTGTGTCGGCAGCGGCGGGCTGGGCAGCAGCGCGCGCCATCAGCGCCCAGGCTTCAACTTGCGCTTGCAGGCCGGCCAGCGGCGTGCGCAACTGGTGGGCAGCGTCGGCGACAAAGCGGCGCTGGCTCTCGGCCTGCGCGTTGACCAGCGCAAACAAGCGGTTCAGCGAACGCACCAACGGGCGCACTTCTTGCGGCGAAGCGCTCTCGTCAATCGCGCTCAGGTCGCGCGGCGAGCGGTGCTCGACCATCTCGGCCAGCGCCAGCAGCGGCTTGAAGGCGCGGCGCACCGCCCAGTGAATCGCCAGCGCCGCGCCAGCCACCAATATCAAATTGGGCAGCAGCACCCGCCACAGCAGTTGCTGCACCCATTGCTGGCGTGGGTCAGAGCCATCGGCGAGCGCTACGATCAACTCGCCCATGACAGGGCCAGCATAGATGCGCTGCACAGCGATTCGGTAGGCGATACCACCGACTTCTTTGCTCAAAAATTCGGGGGCATACGTGCTGGGCAGTGCGCCAGCAACCCAAGCATCGCCCAGCAACAGGCGCCCATTGCCGTCTTGTACGCTGTAGCCGGTGTACGTGGCATGGCCGCCTTTGTGGCGCAAAAATTCGCTGACCATAGGAGCCAAAAGCAGCAGCGGCTCTTCGCCTTCTTGCGGCGGTGCCAGCACCGAATCGGCCAGCACCGGCAGCAGGCGCGACAGGCGCTGGTCGTGTTGGGCGGCCGCCTCAGCCGCCGAGCGCCAATCCATCCACGCGCCCACCAGCACCAGCGCGCACAGCGGCAGCACCAACAGCAGCAGCAGCCGATTGCGCAGGTTTGAGGTCATAGCTTGCTGGGCTGCAGTTCATGGCGGGGTGCCAGCTTGCAACTCCAGCCGATAGCCAAAGCCGCGAATCGAGCGCAGCGCTACGCCGTGGGGTTCAAGCTTGCCGCGCAGGCGCGAGACATAGACCTCGACCGCATTGGGTGTGATTTCTTTGTCCCAACCGGTCAGCGCTTGCAGCAGCTTGTCTTTGCTGGCGGGTTTGGGGGCGTGGATTAGCAAATATTCGAGCACCGTCCATTCGCGCGGCCCTAGCTCAATCGGCTGCCAACGCGACAAGCTGGCCTCGCCGTCACCGTCCTCACTGCGGATACCGGCGCAGTGGTTGGCAGTGTCCAGCTCCAGCGGGCCAAAGGTCAGCACCGCTGTGGTGGCCGCTTGCGAGCGGCGCAAGAGCGCGCGCAAGCGCGCCAGCAGTTCAGGCAGCTCAAACGGCTTGAGCATGTAGTCGTCGGCGCCCAAGTCCAGCCCCTGCACGCGGTCTTGCAGTGCGTCGCGCGCGGTCAGCATCAGCACCGGCATAGCGGCGCTGGCCATGTCGGGGCGGCGCAGGCGGCGCAAGAGTTCAAGCCCATCCATGCCCGGTAGGCCAATATCGACCACGGCGATGTCAAACGTCTCTTGCAGCAGCACCTCTTGCGCGCGCTCGCCGCTGCCAACCCA
>JAGNUJ010000084.1:1745-6662 GCA_017987055.1 Giesbergeria sp. | reverse complement strand
TGCGCGGACTGCGCCCGCTGGCGGTGCTGCCGGACAACATCACCACCGACCATTTGTCGCCGTCCAACGCCATCTTGGCGGACAGCGCCGCCGGCGAATACTTGGCAAAAATGGGCCTGCCCGAAGAAGACTTCAACTCCTACGCCACCCACCGCGGCGACCACCTGACGGCGCAGCGCGCCACCTTTGCCAACCCGCAACTGGTCAATGAAATGGCCGTAGTGGATGGCGCGGTGCAAAAAGGCTCGCTGGCGCGCATCGAACCCGAAGGCCAAGTGGTGCGGATGTGGGAAGCCATAGAGACCTATATGCAGCGCGGGCAGCCGCTGATCATCATTGCCGGCGCGGACTACGGCCAAGGCAGTTCGCGCGACTGGGCGGCCAAGGGCGTGCGCCTCGCCGGCGTCGAAGCCATCGCCGCCGAGGGCTTTGAGCGCATCCACCGCACCAACTTGGTCGGCATGGGCGTGCTGCCGCTGCAGTTCCAACCCGGCACCACGCGCCACACGCTGCGCATCGACGGCAGCGAAGTGTTTGACGTCATCGGCCAACGCGCCCCCGGCGCGACGCTGGCGCTGCACATCACGCGCAAGAACGGCGAGCGGCTGGAAGTGCCCGTCACCTGCCGCCTCGACACGGCGGAAGAAGTGTCGATTTACGACGCGGGCGGCGTGCTGCAGCGCTTTGCGCAGGACTTTTTGGCACAGAATTTAAGCTAAAACAGCCTCTAGCCCTTTAAAAACGGGCGCTAGCAGCTATCAAATTTGATAAACACCATGACCCACTTTGCCCCCCAAATCAAAATCCCCGCCACTTATATGCGCGGCGGCACCAGCAAAGGCTTGTTCTTCAACTTGGAAGACTTGCCCAGCGCCGCGCAACAACCCGGCGCCGCGCGCGATGCCCTGCTGCTGCGCGCCTTGGGCAGCCCCGACCCGTATGGCAAACAAATTGACGGGCTGGGCAACGCCACGTCCAGCACCAGCAAAGCCGTCATCTTGAGCAAAAGCAGCCGCGCCGGCCACGACGTGGACTACCTGTTCGGCCAAGTCAGCATCGACCAGCCGTTGGTCGACTGGAGCGGCAACTGCGGCAACCTCTCCGCCGCTGTCGGGCCGTGCGCCATCCACATGGGGCTGATTGACCCGCGCCGCCTGCCGGGCAACGGCTGGGCGAGCATCCGCATTTGGCAAGCCAACATTGGCAAAACCATTCTTGCCCGCGTGCCAATGACCGACGGCCAAGTGCAAGAAACCGGCGATTTCGAGTTGGACGGCGTGACCTTCCCCGCCGCCGAAGTGCAGCTGGAATTTGTCAACCCAGCCGCCGATGAGGATGGCGCGGGCGGCGCGATGTTCCCCAGCGGCAACGTGGTCGATACGCTGCACGTCCCCGGCGAAGCGCCGCTGTCAGCGACCTTCATCAACGCCGGCATCCCGACCATTTTTTTGAACGCCCAAGACTTGGGCTACACCGGCACCGAACTGCAAGACGCCATCAACGGCGATCCGGCAGCGCTGGCGCGTTTTGAAAACATCCGCGCCCACGGTGCCGTGCAAATGGGCTTGATACCCAACATTGCCGAAGCCGCCCAGCGCCAGCACACGCCCAAAATCGCCATCGTCGCGCCGCCGGCCAGCTACACCGCCTCCAGCGGCAAGGCGATTGCAGCGGGCGACATCGACCTGCTGGTGCGCGCCCTGTCGATGGGAAAACTGCACCACGCCATGATGGGCACGGCGGCCGTCGCCATTGGCACGGCGGCGGCGGTGCCGGGCACGCTGGTCAACTTGGCGGCGGGCGGCGGCACACGCCAGTCCGTGCGCTTTGGCCACCCGTCTGGCACCCTGCGCGTCGGCGCTGAAGCCGCGCAAGATGAGAGCGGCCAATGGCAAGTCACCAAAGCCTTGATGGGCCGCAGCGCGCGGATTTTGATGGAGGGCTGGGTAAGGGTGCCGGGGGATTTCAGTCAAATCGGCCTCTAGCCCTTTAGATACGTGCGCTAGATGCTATGAAATTTAACAAAAATCGCTGAGCTTGTTAGCTAATCTCAAGCCGGCGTCTGCCCGTCGCTTAAATCCTGCGGGCGCAGGCAGCCGATGGCCATCGCCACCAAGCTATCGAGCAGCGCCGGCGATTCAAGTTGCGCCGGCATATCTTCCAGCACCGAGCGAATCATGCTGCGCAGGCCTTGGCCGAGCAAATAGGCCGCCAAGGCAGGGTGCGGGGTGTTGATTTCCTGCGCATATATCCGCAGCAGCGGCAACCAAGTCGCTTCAATAAATTCACCCGCCGTGCGGTAGGGGCCGCGCCAGCGCCCTAAGTGCAAAGCACTGTGGTAGCGCAAATGAAAGGCTTGGTTCAATTTAAACAGCCGCAGCTCCACCCGAATGATGTTGGCAAAAATCTTGCGCAGCGCTTTGCTCAGCGGCACGCCGGCCAGCTTTTCGCGCATCAACAGCAGCTGCTCAGACTCCTCGTCCAGCACGCGCTCGTACAGCATGGCCACGATGGCGTCTTTGTTGGGAAAGTATTGGTAGATGGAGCCAACGGCGGCGCCCGAGACTTCGGCGATGCGCGCCACGGTCAGCGCCTCGTCGCCCTCCTCGTCCAAGATGTGCAGGCAGGCCTGCGCCACGGCATCGACCAGCGCGCGCGAGCGCGATTGGTTGGGGCGCTTGCGGGGTGTGGGCAGTTGCACCGGCAAGGGCACAGCGTCAGAAGAGGGGAGGTTGCGCTTCTTGGGCATAGAAATGCGAGTGTCGTTTTTCTGGGTCGCCAATTATTCTAAATTTCCCAATGGAATCAATGGCTTGCACTGCCAATGCGCCATTCTCAAAAGCGACTATCGCAAAGTGGGCGGGCTTCCTAAACTCCGTTTTATTACAAATTTATCAGGAGACCTCTCTATGCCATCGCCGTTCACTGTCCGCCCCCTTGGCCTTGCCATTGGCGCCGAAGCCGTTGATCTTGATCTTAGCCAAGGGCTTTCGCCCGAGACGCTGGCCGCCATCGAAGCGGCACTGGTCAAGCACGAAGCCCTCGTGCTGCACGTTCCCGATCTGACGCCTGCGCAGCATTTGGCGATTGCCGAGCATTTTGGCGAGCCAGAAGTGCACACCTTTTTCCCCAACTTGGGCGAGGGTTTGGAGCAGATCACCATCATCGACTCCAAGCTGGGTGACCGTGCCGATATGTGGCACCACGACGAGAGCTTTTTGGCCAGCCCGCCCATCGTCACCATGACGCAGGCCAAAATTTTGCCGCCCTGCGGTGGCGATACCTGCTGGATCAGCATGACGTCGGCCTATGACGCGCTGTCTGAGCGCATGAAAGAGTACCTCGATGGCCTGCAGGCGTGGCACGACTTGAACCGCCCGATTACGGCCTCCTTGCGCCAAAACGCCGTGACGCACGAGCGCTACCTCGAAATCGTCCAGATGAACCGCCGCCACAGCCACCCGGTCGTCATCACCCACCCAGTGACGGGCCGCAAAGCGCTGTTTATCAGCCCGACCTACACCACGCACATCGAGGGCTTGGCCAACGCAGAAAGCGACGCCATCTTGGCCTATCTGCACACGCACTGCCAGCAAATTCAGTTTGGCTTTCGCCATCGCTGGACGCTGGGCGACATGGTGCTGTGGGACAACCGCAGCGTGCTGCACAACGCCATCTTGGACTACCAACCCCACCAGCGCCGTATGCAACGCGCCTCGGTGTTTGCACGCGGGCCGTGGCACGCTTAAGCGCCCATCAGTGCCCATCAGCGCCCATTGGTGCAGTTTTGATTTAAAAAAGAGACAACGACGATGAAAAATGATCTGAATACCGAGTTGCTGGCCCGCTACGCGCCCAATCCCGGACGCCGCCCACTGCTGCCCCAGCTGACACCGCAGCAGCAAGTGGCGCTGCTGTGCCGCGTGCTGTCGCGCGAAGGCTACAACGACCACATTGCCGGCCATATCACGGTCAAGCAAGAAGACGGCACCTACTTGGCCAACCCGTGGGAGCTGACGTGGGGCGAGTTGACCGCCTCAGACATCTTGCGTCTGGACGCCACCGGCAAAGTGATTGAAGGCGAGTGGAACATCACGCCTGCCATCAACCTGCACATCGATGTCCACAGCGCCCGCCACGATGTCAGCGTGGTAATCCACAACCACCCCGAGTGGGGTTCGGTGTGGTCGGCGGTGGGGCGCGTGCCGCCGATTTACGACCAGACCTCGGCCTTGGTCGATACCGATCCGGTGGTTTACGACGAGTACCGTGGCACGGTGGAAGACGGCGAAGCCGGCCGCGCGGCCGCCGGTGCTATTGGCGAGCACAAATGGGCGCTGCTGGCCAACCACGGCGTTTTGCTGGTGGCCAACAACATCCGCCAAGCGCACCTGCGCGCCATCACGCTGGAATGGCGCAGCCGCATGGCGTGGCGCGTCGAGATGCTCGGCGGTGGCACGCCACTGCCAGCGGCTGTCGCGGTGGCCACCGGCGGGCGCACCGACGCCAATGGCTTTCCCTTCCTGTGGGAAGCGATGGCCCGCGAAGAAATTCGCCGCGACCCCAGCGTGCTGGAATAAACGCATGACAAAGCCTGCAGTGCTGCTGGTTTCGCGCCTGCCCGAACCCTTGGCCGGGCGCTTGCGCGAGTGTTTTGATTGCCACGCGCTGGCCGATGTGGACGCCGCTGGCCTGCAAGCGCTGGCACCGCAACTGCGCGGCATGGTGGCGACTGGCGAGTCGCTCGTCAGCCGCGCGCTGATGGCCAGCCTGCCGGCGCTGGAAGTGATTTCCGTGCTGGGCGTCGGCTACGACGGCATCGACATGGCGGCGGCGCGCGAGCGCGGCATCTGCGTCACCCACACCCCCGGCCTGTCTACCGACGATATTGCCGATTTTGCGATGGCGCTGTTGCTG
>JAGNUJ010000084.1:0-1645 GCA_017987055.1 Giesbergeria sp. | reverse complement strand
CGGGCGCTGGCGTTTGGCATGGAGATTGCCTACACCGGGCGCGCCGCCAAGGCCGACGCGCCTTACCGCTGGTGCAGCGATGCGCAGACTCTGGCGGCCAGCGTGGACTTTTTGGTGGTGTGCGCCAGCGGCGGCGCTGACACGCGCGCCTTGGTCAACGCCGACGTGCTGGCCGCGCTGGGGCCGTCGGGCGTGTTGGTCAACATTGCACGCGGCTCCATCGTCGATGAGGACGCGCTGATCACCGCACTGCGCGAACGCCAGATTTTGGCCGCCGGGCTGGACGTGTTCTGCCATGAGCCGCACGTTCCGCCAGCGCTCTTGGCGCTGGACAACGTGGTGCTGACACCGCACATGGCCAGCACCACCGGCGCCACCGTGCAAGCCATGTTTGATCTGACCTTTGCCAACTTGGCCGCACATTTCGACGGCCTGCCGGTGCCAACCCCGGTGGCGTGAGCGTGTTGGGGGGGCATTGGTCAAGCTGCAGCGCCATCCATGGCCATGCGGTTTGCTTTCATCCGCCGCCACAGCGTCGCCCGGCTAATCCCCAAAATGGCGCAGGCTTGGCGCTGGTCACCGCCGACGGACGCCAGCACTTCGCGCAGGCGCTGCTGCTCGGCTTGGTGGCGGGTGTCCCTCAAAGCCAAGGCAGACTGCGGCGTGGCGCATTCGGGAAACAGCTCTTGCAGTCGCACCGCATCGAGCACGCCTTGTGCGTCGCACAACGAAGCATGGCAGGCCAGCACCCGCTCGACCCAGTTTTCTAACTCGCGCACATTGCCCGGCCAGCGGTGACCGGCGGCGCGCTGCAGCACGGCGGCCAGCAGCGTTGGCAGGCTGGCGGGCGTCGCGCTAGCGGTGGTTTTTAGCCGCTGCGCAAGCAGTGCTTGCGCCAATTGCGCCACGTCGTCGGCGCTGCGCTCGCGCAGCGCGGGGGTGTGCAGGCGCAGCACAGCAAGGCGGTAATACAGGTCGCGGCGGAACAGCTTGTTTTCGACCTGCGCCCCCAAATCGGCGTGGGTGGCGGCAATCACGCGCACATCGACCGGCACCGGGGTGGTGGCACCGACGCGCAGCACTTCGCGCTCTTGCAGCACGCGCAGCAGGCGCGATTGCAGCGCCAGCGGCATGTCGCCGATTTCGTCCAGAAACAGCGTGCCGGTGTGGGCGGCTTCGATCAGCCCGGTTTTGCCGCCCCGGCGCGCGCCGGTGAAAGCGCCTTCTTCGTAGCCAAACAGTTCGCTCTCCAGCAGGCTCTCGCCTAAAGCGGCGCAGTTGACGGCCAGAAACGGTTGCTGCGCGCGGCGGCTGGCGCGGTGTATGCCTTGGGCGAGCAGCTCTTTGCCGGTGCCGCTTTCGCCCAAGATGAGCACCGTGGCATCGCTGGCGGCGCATTGCAGCGCCAGCGTGCGCAAGCGCTGCACGGCGGGGCTGTCACCTAAAAAATCGTCGATACACCAGCGCACACCGCCGGCACCGCGTTGGCGTTGGCGCTGGTTGGCGCGCAGGTGGCGCTCGGCGCTGTGGATGGTGTGCGGGTCGCGGCAGACCAGCAGCGCGCCGGTCAGCACGCCGTTTTCGACGATGGGGGCGCGGCGCACCACTTGGGTGCGGGCGGCCAGTTGCACCACGGCTTCGCTGC
>JAGNUJ010000083.1 GCA_017987055.1 Giesbergeria sp. | reverse complement strand
ATTTGAAGCGCGAAGACCTCAACCACACCGGCGCGCACAAAATTAACCACTGCTTGGGCGAGGCGCTGCTGGCCAAGTACATGGGCAAGACCAAAGTGCTGGCCGAGACCGGCGCTGGCCAGCACGGCGTGGCGCTGGCGTCGGCTTGTGCGCTGGTGGGCATCGACTGCGAAATTCACATGGGCGAAATCGACATCGCCAAAGAGCACCCCAACGTCGTCAAGATGAAAATTTTGGGCTGCAAACTGGTGCCCGTCTCGCGCGGCACGCGCACGCTCAAGGACGCGGTCGATAGCGCGTTTGAGGAGTACCTGAAAGACCCGGTCAACTTTATCTACGCCATCGGCTCGGTGGTCGGGCCGCACCCGTTTCCCAAAATGGTGCGCGACTTTCAAAGCATCGTCGGGCGCGAAGCGCGGGCGCAGTTTTTGGCGCAGCACCACAAGTTGCCTGATGTGGTGACCGCCTGCGTCGGCGGCGGCTCCAACGCGATTGGCATGTTTACCGAATTCTTGCCCGATGCCAGCGTGCAGCTGGTCGGCGTCGAGCCCGCCGGCAAAGGCCTGAACACCAGCGACCACGCGGCCACGATGGCGCTGGGCACCAAGGGCACCATCCACGGCTTTGCCTGCTACGTGCTGCAAGACGCGCAAGGCGAGCCGCTGCCGGTGTATTCGATTGCCTCGGGGCTGGACTACCCGGGCGTTGGCCCGCAGCACTGCTATTTGAAAGACATGGGCCGCGTGCAGTACGAATCCGTCACCGACGACGAGTGCTTGGACGCCTTCATGGCGCTGTCGCGCACCGAGGGCATCATCCCGGCGCTGGAGAGCGCGCACGCCGTGGCCTACGCCATGAAAATCGCCAAAACTATGGCGCCCGAGCAGACCATCTTGGTCAACCTGTCCGGCCGGGGCGACAAGGATGCGGACTTCGTTGCCAACCATTTGGGGCTGTAAAAGCGCCTTTAAAGGCCGTAATTCAGCATCAAATCGGCCTCCAGCCCTTTAGATACGTGCGCTAGCAGCTATTATTTTGATAGTTGCCCAGCGCATGGTTGGCGGCTGCGCTCCAGCAGCATCGCATCGCCGTAGCTGAAAAACCGGTACTGCTGAGCTATCGCGTGGCGGTACAGGCCCATCACCGGCGCGTAGCCGGCAAAGGCGCTGACCAGCATCATCAGCGTGCTTTTGGGCAAATGGAAGTTGGTCAGCAGCACATCGACCACGGCAAATTTAAATCCCGGCGTGATGAAGATATTGGTGTCGCCCGACACTTCTCCTGAGCGCGCCCACGATTCCAGCGTGCGCACTGTCGTCGTGCCCACGGCCAGCACGCGGCCACCGCGCTGGCGGCAGCGCTCTAGCGCGGCCAGCGTGGCCAGCGGGATGTCGTAGCGCTCGTAGTGCATCTGGTGCTCGGCCAAATTCTCGGTTTTGACCGGCTGAAAAGTGCCAGCACCGACGTGCAGCGTGACGCTGGCGCGCTCGATGCCGCGCGCTTGCAAATCGGCCAGCAGCGCCGCGTCAAAGTGCAGCGCCGCCGTCGGTGCGGCGACAGCACCGGGCGCGCGGGCAAACACGGTTTGATAGCGCTCGGTGTCTTCTGCGGCATCCGGGTCGTTGCCGCTTTGTTGTTGGCGCTCGATGTACGGCGGCAGCGGCAGGTGGCCGTGGCGCTCCATCAAGTCGTAGGGCGTCTCTCCGGCCGCGCCGTGCAGCGCAAAGCGAAACAGCGGGCCGTTCTCGTCTGGCCAGCGCCCCAGCAGCAGCGCATCAAAGCCGCCGCCGCGCCGTCCGCCGGCCATGTGGACGACAGCGCCGGGCAGCGGTTTTTTGCTGACCTTCATGTGCGCTACGACTTCATTGCCGTCGCCTTCGGTCAGCACGCGCTCGATCAGCAATTCGAGCTTGCCGCCACTGGCCTTCTCGCCAAACACGCGCGCTTTGACGACGCGGGTGTCGTTGAACACCAGCAAGTCGCCAGCGCGCAGCAGGCTGGGCAAGTCTTTAAAGATGCGATCGACCGGCTGCGCGGTGCGGCCGTCCAGCAGGCGCGAGGCGCTGCGCTGGGGCGTTGGGTGTTGGGCAATCAGTGCCGGTGGCAGGGCGAAGTCGAAGTCGCTCAAGGCGTAAGCAATCGGAGAAGGCGAATCAGTAGAAGTCATGCGTGCTTGAGAGCCGGACGGGCCCGTGCCAAGAAAAAAAGAGAAAAAACCAGCGCCAAAGGCTGCGGTACATCAGCCATTGCGCATACCCTTAGGCGGGTGGGCGGCGATTTTCCCACGGCGCTAGTGGCCTGTATCACATAATTGCGCGGCTGCCAAAACCGATGGCGCTGAAGTTGCACTTTTTTGCAATGCTTGCATCCAAGCGACACCACCCAAAAATAAGGATTCACTATGGCATTGGTCGTTTTCAACCAAAAAGGTGGCGTGGGCAAATCCACCATTACCTGCAATTTGGCGGCCATCAGCGCCAGCCAAGGCCTGCGCACCTTGGTGATTGATTTGGATGTGCAAGGCAACTCCAGCGCCTATTTGCTCGGCCACGCCCCGCGCGCCGATCAGCCCAGCGTCGTCGGCTTTTTTGAGCAGACGTTGGGCTACAGCTTTACCCCGCCGCCGCCCACTGATTTCATCGTGCGCACGCCGTTTGAAAACTTGGACTTGATAGCCTCTGGCCCACAGCTCGATGAGCTGCAAAGCAAGCTCGAATCGCGCCACAAAATCTACAAACTGCGCGAAGCGCTGCAGCAGTTGGCCAGCGAGTACGAGCGCATCTACATCGACACACCGCCAGCGCTGAACTTCTACACCCGCTCGGCGCTGATGGGCGCCAGCGGCTGCTTGATTCCGTTTGACTGCGATGATTTTTCGCGCCAAGCGCTCTACACCTTGCTGGCCAACGTGGCAGAAATCCGTGCCGACCACAACCCGCAGCTGGCGGTGCGCGGCATTGTGGTCAACCAGTTTCAGGCGCGCGCCAAGCTGCCCCAGCAACTGGTGCAAGCGCTGATGGACGAAGGTTTGCCGGTGCTGCAGCCGTATTTGCCGCAGTCGATCAAGGTGCGCGAATCGCACCAACAAGCGCTGCCGATGATTTATCTCGATCCGCGACACAAACTGACGCAAGCGCTGGTGCAATTGCACGCTAGCTTGGCGCGCAGTTGAGATGTTGGCGCAATCTGACCCTGGAGCCGATATGGAAAATTCTGTGATTGAGCCGGTGCATGTGGACGCTTTTGTCTGGGACCAGCACTTTGTGACCGGGCTGGACGATGTGGACGAGCAGCACCAAGGCCTCGTCGCTTTGTTCAATGAGCTCAGTCGAACTTTATTTGCCGCCGACGCTGATCCAGACACCGACCACGTGCCGCAGCTGCGCGATGTCTTCAAGCGTTTGGTGGCCTACACCGTGTTTCACTTCACCGAAGAAGAGGCGCTGATGGAGCGCAAGGGCGTCGAAGCCCGCCACGTCGAGGCACACAAGGCGCTGCACCGCCAGTTTGTGCAGCAAGTGGGGACGATGTGGGCCTCGCGCGCCAGCACCACCGCGCCGGCCTCGGGCGACGGTATCACCAGCTTTTTGACGGCGTGGCTGGGGTTGCACATCTTGGGCATTGACCAATCGCTGGCGCGCCAAATCAAGGCGATTGAGCAAGGCGAGTCGCCCGCCCAAGCCTACGAGCGCGAAATGGCCGGCCACGACAACAGCACCCAAGTGTTGCTGAAGATGATTGGCAAGCTCTACCACGTCCTCTCCACGCAAAACGCCGAACTGGTGCAGGCCAACCAGCGCTTGGAAGAGCGCGTCGCCAAACGCACGCAAGAGCTGGCCAAGGCCAATGAAAACCTGCAGTTAGCCAATGTGCAGTTGCAAGAATATGGCCGCACCGATGGGTTGTTGCAGGTGGCCAACCGCGCCTACTTCAACGACCGGCTTGAGCACGCCTGCGCCAGCGCGTTTCGCCGCCAGCAGCCGCTGGGTTTGTTGATGATTGATGTGGACTGCTTCAAGGCCTACAACGACCACTTTGGCCACCAAGCGGGCGATGCCTGCCTGCAAGCGATTGCGCGCGCGGTGCAGCAAACCATGCAGCGCAGCACCGACTTGGTGGCGCGCTACGGCGGCGAAGAGCTGGCGGTGATCTTGCCCGAGGTCGATGCCGCTGGCGCTGGCGCGGTGGCGGCGCGCGTGGTGGCGGCAGTGGCGGCGCTGCAATTGCCGCATCCCGCATCTGAGGCGGCACCATTTGTCACGGTTAGCGTCGGCGCGACCGGGTGCGTGCCGCGCTATCAAGACGGCGGCATTGAGCTGATCGCCGATGCCGATGCCGCGCTCTACCAAGCCAAGGCCAAAGGGCGCAACCGCTATGAGATCAAGCAAGGATCTTATTAAATTAATAGCTGCTAGCAGCTATGGTTTTTAGTCTGTGCCATCTGTCAGCGTTTGCAGCACTACTTGGCGCTGCAAACGCTGTATCTCGCAGGCCTCGGCCAGTGCGGTGCCCGGTGCCAGCAGGGCTGCGCTGCCGGCAGCTACGCCCCAGCGCAGCGCGTCGCCCGGCGTGTCGCCGCGATCGAGCGCCCACAGCAGCGCGGCCAAAAAACAATCACCCGCGCCGGTGGTGCCGCTGCTGGCAGCAATCGGCAGCGCGGTGGCTTGCCACACGCCCTCGCGCGTAGCCAACACCGCACCATCTGCTCCAGCCGATAGCGCCACCATTTCGGCTTGGCCGCTGCGCACCAAGGCGCGCGCGGCCGCGCGCCACTGAGCGGTATCGTTCAGCGCGGCGCCGGTCAGTTCGCGCAGCTCGCGCAGGCTGGGTTTGACCAAATACACACCGGCTTGCAGCGCTGCCGCCAGTGCCGCGCCTTGGGTGTCTAGCACGATGCGGCTGTGGCCGGCATGGGCGCGGGTTTGCGCTATGAGGCGGGCATAAAAATCATCGGGCACGCCCGGCGGCAGGCTGCCACTGGCGATCAGCCAGCGCGGCGTTTGGGTTGCCAATTGCGCCAGACAGTCTTGCCATTCGGGCTTTGACACGCTCGGGCCGGGTAGCACAAAGCGGTACTCGTGGCCGCTGCGGGTTTCGACCACCGACAAGTTCTCGCGCGTGGTGCCGGCAATCGCTAGCGCGTGTAGGGCGACGCCCTCGGCGGCCAGCAATTGGCCGGTGTGTGTGCCGGTCACGCCGCCCGATAAATACCACGCCTGCACTGGCACGTTCAAGCGGTGCAGTACCCGCGCCACGTTGATACCGCCGCCGCCGGGGTGGCGCAGCATAGGGCCACAGCGCATTTTGTGGGTGTGCTCTAGCCGCGCGGTGGTGGTTGACAAGTCCAGTGCTGGATTGAGTGTGAGGGTCAAAAAATCAGTCATAGCTTGATGGTACGCGGGCATCTTGGATGCACTGACTGCGCGCGTTACCACGGCAGCGGCTCCATCCCTAAGCACAAGGTGTGCATATCCGGAAAGTGCCAATGCTCTGGGTTTTCGCGCGCGGCGATTTTGTCGCTGCAGCCGGGGCGCGACAAATCCAGCACCTCGGGCGGGATGCGCTGGTCGGTGTGGGTGCAAAAGAAGGTGTTAACGCGTGGCAGCAGCAGCGAGCCGGGCGACTGCTCCACCACCACGCCAATGCGCCCCGAGGTCAGCCGCACCAGCGAGCCGACCGGGTAAATGCCCAAACTTTTAACAAATGCTTGCAGCAGTCTGGTGTCAAAGTGCGCGTGGCTCCACTCGGCCATGCGCCGCAGCGATTCGGACGGATCCCAGCCGCGCTTGTAGGGTCGGTCTGAGGTGATGGCATCGTAGACATCGCAAATAGCAGCCATTTTGGCAATCAAGCTGATGGCGCTGGCATCGAGCTTTTCGGGGTAGCCGGTGCCGTCGATTTTTTCGTGGTGGTGCAGGCAGGCATCCAGCACCGCTGCATCTTGCATTCCGCCTTGCAGCAGCATTCGGTAGCCCTCGACCGGGTGGTGGCGCACCACGGCAAATTCTTCGTCGGTCAGCTTGCCCGGCTTGTTCAGCACCGCCAGCGGAATGCGCGCCTTGCCCAAATCGTGCAGTAGCCCGGCCATGCCGACGGTGCGCAGTTGGGTCTCGTTCAGTTTGATTTGCCGGCCCAGCGCCATCATCAGTGCGCACACCGCCACCGAGTGCATATAGGTGTAGTCATCGGCACTTTTAAGGCGCGCCAAGCTGATCAGGGCGTTGGGGTGGCGGGCGATGGAGGCGGAGATTTCATCGACCATGCTGTGCAAGTCGGGCACCTCCAGCGCCCGGCCAAGGCGCGCCTCGTGGAACATCGACACCACGGCTGTTTTGGAGCGGCGACAAATCTCGGCGGCCTGCACCAGCTCTTGTTCCATATTGGTGGGCTGCTGTGGCTGCAGTGCTAGCGCTTCGGGCGGCGCTTGGAAGATCGGCATATCGGCCAAGGAGCTGAAGGCGGTTTCAATCGCTGCGTCGGCTTCCTCGCGCGTGGTGGCGGCGACGGTGGCGGCCACATCACGGCCTTTGCCAGTGTCGATCCAGACCTCTTGGATGCTGGTTTGGCGGATGCGCGCCAAGTCCTGCGGGTCTTGCAGCAAAAACTGGCTGCGCCAAAACGGGTGCTCCATCCACGAGCCGCAAAACTCGTGCAGGAACATGCCTAAAGTCAGGTCTTGGAT
>JAGNUJ010000082.1 GCA_017987055.1 Giesbergeria sp. | reverse complement strand
GCCATTAATCTGGGCCGGGTGTCGCCACCACGGCTCAATGCTACCTACCCGCCAACTCTGCGGAACCACATCAACGTTGGCCTACTTGGTATTGCTGCGCGTAGAGATTGCCCGTTTCACCCGAACTTAATCGGCTCGTCTCTGTTGCTCTAATCCTCACCTCACGGTGGGCAGCCGTTAGCTGCTACGCTGTCCTGTGCAGTCCGGACGTTCCTCCAGTGCTTGGTTTCCCAACTTGCACCAGCGGCGGTCTGGCGCGCTTCACGGCGGCGATTATCACCGACGCACGCGCACAACATGCACACACCATTTAATTCACTGTTGCTCCCCTGTCACCCATGACTACTTCATCCACCACCGCCACGCATTTTGACGTCTCCGCACGCAACTGGGATCAGCGCCCGATGTCGCAGCAACTGGCCAGCGCGGCGGCCTGTCTGCTGGCCAACGTGCCATTTTCTGCCACCGACCACGTGCTTGATTTCGGCGCTGGCACCGGGCTGTTGTCCACGGTGATTGCCCCCAAAGTGACCCACGTCACCGCACTGGACACCTCTGCCGAGATGCTGCAAGTGCTCAATGACAAGGGCTTTGCCAACATCACCACGCGCCAGCAAGACGTATTTGCCGGCCTGCCCGAGCGCTACGACGCAGTCGTCAGCTGCATGGCCATGCACCATGTGGCCGACACTGGCGCGCTGATGCAAGCCTTTGCCGATGCACTGCACAGCGGTGGGCGCATTGCGTTGATTGATTTGTACGCCGAAGACGGCAGCTTTCACGGCAGCAAAGAGGACAACGACGCCAAGGGCGTGCAGCACTTTGGCTTTGCGCCAACAGCCCTGCAAACGCTGGCCGAACAAGCCGGCTTTGCCGACATCGCCTTCAGTGCGGTGCAAGACATGCAGCACCGCAATGGCCGCGCGTATCCGATATTTTTGATGACCGGGCGCAAGGTTTGAAGCTACCGGCTTGGCATATCTATATGGCGCAAGGCACAGAACAACTGCGCCAGAATGGCGCTGCATATTCTTTTTTTTCAGGAGACGCCGCCATGAAATTCGACAACATTTTGCAAACCATTGGCAACACGCCGCACGTGCGCATCAACCGCCTGTTTGGCCCGGACGCCAACGTCTGGGTCAAGTCCGAGCGCAGCAACCCCGGCGGCTCCATCAAAGACCGCATTGCGCTCGCTATGGTCGAAGATGCTGAAAAATCCGGCGCGCTGCAGCCCGGCGGCACCATCATTGAGCCGACTTCGGGCAACACCGGCATTGGCTTGGCGCTGGTGGCGGCGGTCAAAGGCTACCAGCTGATTTTGGTGATGCCCGACAGCATGAGCATCGAGCGGCGCCGCCTGATGCTGGCCTATGGCGCGCAGTTCGACCTGACGCCGAAAGAAAAAGGCATGAAAGGCGCCATCGCCCGCGCCCAAGAGCTGCAAGCGCAAACCCCCAACTCGTGGGTACCGCAGCAGTTTGAAAACCCCGCCAACGCCGACGTCCACGCCCGCACCACGGCGCAAGAAATCTTGGCCGACTTCCCCGACGGGCTGGACGCGCTGATCACTGGCGTCGGCACCGGCGGCCACCTGAGCGGCGTAGCGCGGGTGCTGAAAGCCAAATTTCCGCAGCTCAAAGTGTTTGCGGTCGAACCAGCGCTGTCGCCGGTGATTTCGGGCGGCCAGCCCGGCCCGCACCCGCTGCAAGGCTTGGGCGCCGGCTTTATCCCAAAGAACCTCGATGTCAGCCTGCTGGACGGCGTGATCCAAGTGGACGCTGAACCCGCGCGTGAATACGCCCGCCGCTGCGCGCGCGAAGAGGGCATTTTGGTGGGTATCTCCAGCGGTGCGACGCTGGCCGCCATTGCCCAAAAGCTGCCTGAACTGCCGCACGGCAGCCGCGTGCTGGGCTTTAACTACGACACCGGCGAGCGCTATTTGTCGGTGGAAGGCTTCTTGCCCGCGTAATCGGACGCGACACCCCCTCAAAAAAGACCTAATTTTGGGTCTTTTTTGCTTTTTACCCTTATGTGGCATGCGCGAGCAGCTATCAAAATAATAGTGATAACTGCTGCGGCAGGCACCCGCCAGCGCAGCGACCGCCTGCGCCTCAGCGGCCTCAGCGGCCTCAGAGGTGAAACGGTGCCAGCAACTGCGCCAGCCGGGTCGATTGCTGCTGCAAATCGCCCGCCACCGAGGTGCTTTGCTCCACCAGCGCGGCGTTTTGCTGGGTCACGGCATCTAGCTGCGCCACCGCTGTGCCGATTTGCTCCAGCCCGGCACTTTGCTCTTGGCTGGCTTGGCTGATCTCTTGCATCAGCTGGTGCATCTGATGGGCTTGCGCCACGATGTGCTCCATGGCCTCGCGGGCATGGACGGCCTGGTCTGCGCCCAGCGCCACGGTGGCCACGCTGGTTTCAATCAGCTCTTTGATCTCGCGCGCCGCCTGCGCCGAGCGCTGTGCCAGCGTGCGCACCTCGCTGGCCACCACGGCAAAGCCCCGGCCCTGCTCGCCTGCACGGGCTGCTTCCACCGCCGCGTTCAGCGCCAAGATGTTGGTTTGGAAGGCGATGCCGTCAATCACGTTGTTGATGTCGGCGATGCGCGCCGAGGCGGCATTGATCTGGCCCATGGTCTGCGTCACTTCGGCCACCACGACGCCACCGGCTTGGGCGGCCTCGGTGGCGTCACCGGCCAGCTGCACGGCGGCCTTGGCGGTGTCGGTGTTGTGGCGCACGGCCACCGTGAGCTGCTCCATCGAAGCGGCGGTGCGTTGCAGGTTGCCCGCCTGCTCTTCGGTGCGCTGGCTCAGGTTGGCGCTGCCCGAGGCAATCGCGCCCGCGTTGCCCTCCAGCGCACCGGCGCTGATGCGCATGTTCTGCACCAGCGCCACCAGCGACTCCACCAGCCGGTTGATGGCGCCGCCCAGTTGGCCGATTTCATCGCGCGTGTCCGAGGGCATACGGTGCGTCAGGTTGCCCTCGGCGATTTCTGCCAGCAGCTCCACCGCCCGGCGCAGCGGCGCCGATATGGCCCGGCTGAGCCACAGCACCACCACCAAAGTGGCGCTGCCGCCCACCAGCAAGGCGATGATGCCGGAGGTGCGCAGCGCGGCCAGCACCGGCCCGGTCAGCTCCTTGGCGGGTATCTCGGCCACCACGTAGGCTTGCAGCTCGGGAATGGGCATGGAGACGATGATGTGTTCAGTCGCCCCGTTGGCATAGCGCAACTGGGTAAAGCCCTGGCTGCCCAGCAGCTGACCCGCCATGGTGTCGTTCAAACCGGGCATATCTTTCAGCAAATGCTTGCCGCTGAGCAGCGACTGGTCGCGGTGCATCAACAGGGTGCCGTTGGCACGCACCAGATAGGCCGAGCCGGTTTGGGCGATTTTGTAATTGGCAATGGTCTGGGCAATGGCCTCGGCAGACAGGCCCAGCCCGGCAGCGGCGCGCTGCCCCACCGGGCCATCGACACGCACGTTGATGAACACCATGTGCTTTTGCGCGCCCACGTCAAAGTCGATGTTCAGGGCGTAGGGCACCTTCTGGTTCAGGGTGTCGGGAAACCACTGCTCGGTGGGCAGAATGTCGCGCACTTTGCCATCGTCGGTGTAGAACTTGCGGTCACGCTCGGAGCCCCAGAACACGGCTGCCGCCGATTGGCGTTGCTTCAGCGCCGTGGCGTAGGCCAGCCAGCTGGCACGGCCCTCCTCGGGCATACCGGCGCGGTCCCAGTCGGCCATGAAGGTGTTGTCGGCCAGCGCCAGCGAGCTGGCAATGGCGGGTGCTAGCTGGCGCTGCACATCGGAGCGGATGCCCTCTACCAGCCTAGGAAGCTCTTCTTCGGTGGCGCGGCGCTCCACCTCTTTTTCTACCAGCCAGACGCTCACCACAGAGGCGATCAGCGCGAAAAGTAGCAGGCACAGTGCAAAGCTCGCCATGAGCTTGCGCCCAATGGGCAGGTGTTTGATGGTGTCGATCATGTGGGTCGGTAGGCCAAGGTTCAGGAGTTTGCTGCGGCAGCGCACTTGGATGCTGGCACTGCATCCTACTGCGATGCGCATGGCGTTCTGGGTACAAACCCTAGCACCTCCTGCAGCCACCGGCCAGCGAGACACAAAAGGTGCTGGCGCACTCCAAAATTCCGGTGCTGGTGTTGCGCTAAGGCGGCACCTGCTCAACCCGCCACGCGCCAAGGTGGTGGTCGGTAAAATCTGCCTCCCCTGCATTGCCCTTCGCCCGATAACCACGGGCCGGCCACCCCATGATTCGCCTTTCTGAACTCAAACTTCCCCTGACGGCGCTGCCCGTCATCGCCCTGCGTGACGCGGATGCGCCGGCTGAAACCGACGCCGACCGCGCTCCCGCACCGCACCCCATCGCCGCGCTGCGCCAGTTGGCAGCGCAGGCGCTGGGCCTGCCCGATGACAGCACGATTGCACAATTAGACGTTTTTAAGCGCAGTTTTGACGCGCGCAAGGCGGCGTTGCTGGCGGTTTACATCGTCGATGTCACGCTCACCGATACCGCGCAAGAAGCCGCTTTGCTGGCACAGCACGCCGGCAACGCGCACATCAAGCCCACACCGGACATGGCGTACCAGCCGCCACCGCGTGCCAATGCCGGCGCTGCGG
The DNA here is from genome assembly GCA_017987055.1 of Giesbergeria sp. Taxonomy (GTDB): domain Bacteria; phylum Pseudomonadota; class Gammaproteobacteria; order Burkholderiales; family Burkholderiaceae_C; genus Simplicispira. The sequence continues at coordinate 2,138 of JAGNUJ010000082.1, read as the reverse complement.
ACGCTGCGGACGCTGTCCGCCCGGTGGTGATTGGCTTTGGCCCGTGCGGCATTTTTGCGGCGCTGGTGCTGGCGCAGCAGGGCTATCGCCCCATCGTCATCGAGCGCGGTCAAGCGGTGCGCCAGCGCACGCAAGACACGTGGGGGCTGTGGCGCAAACGCACCCTCGACCCCGAGAGCAATGTGCAGTTTGGCGAAGGCGGTGCCGGCACCTTCTCCGACGGCAAGCTCTACAGCCAAATCAAAGACCCGCGCCACTTGGGTCGCAAGGTGATGCACGAGTTTGTGCAGGCGGGCGCTCCCGCAGAAATTCTCTACGCCGCGCACCCACACATCGGCACCTTCAAGCTGGTGAAAGTGGTCGAAAACCTGCGCGCGCAAATCATCGCGCTGGGCGGCGAAGTGCGCTTTGGCCAGCGCGTGACCGACCTGCACATTGAAGACGGCGCGGATGGCCGCCGGATGCGTGCTTTAGAAATCGAAGATTTGGCCACCGGCACGCGCAGCCAGTTGCGCGCCGAACACGTCATCTTGGCGCTGGGGCACAGCGCGCGCGACACGTTTGGCGTGCTGTACCAGCGCGGCGTGTGGCTGCAGGCCAAGCCGTTTTCCATCGGCTTTCGCATTGAGCACCCGCAAAGCGTCATCGACCGCGCCCGCTGGGGTCGCCACGCGGGGCACCCGGCTCTCGGCGCGGCCGATTACAAACTGGTCCACCACGCCGCCAACGGCCGCACCGTCTACAGCTTTTGCATGTGCCCCGGCGGCACGGTGGTGGCAGCGACCAGCGAGCCGGGCCGTGTCGTCACCAACGGCATGAGCCAGTATTCGCGCAACGAGCGCAACGCCAACGCCGCGCTGGTGGTCGATATTGGCCCCAGCGACTTTCCGAGCGACAGCGCCGCGTTTGTCGCCGGGCTGGGCGCGGAATTTGCCGACACTACGCCGCCCGCGGGGCAAGACGTGCATCCGCTGGCCGGCTTGGTGATGCAGCGCCAGCTCGAATCCAGCGCCTATCTGCTGGGCGGGGGCAACTACGACGCACCCGGTCAGCGCGTCGGTGACTTTTTGGCTGGCAAAGCTTCGAGCGCATTTGCCAGCGTCGTGCCGTCGTACCAGCCGGGGGTGAAACCGACCGATTTGCGCAGCGCCCTGCCAGCGTTTGCCATCGAGGCGATGCAAGAAGCGCTGCCGCAGTTTGGTAAAAAAATCAAAGGTTTTGATATGCCCGACGCGGTGCTGACTGGCATCGAAACGCGCACCTCAGCGCCGCTGCAAATCACGCGCGGCGCGGACGGTCAAAGCCTCAACACCGCCGGCCTGTACCCGGCCGGCGAAGGCGCGGGCTATGCCGGCGGCATCCTGTCGGCCGGCGTCGACGGCATCAAGATGGCCGAAGCCGTCGTGCAGCAAATACTGGCGGCCAACACGGCCGCTCAAACCCCAAGGATTGCGCCATGATGTTTCCCCGCGCTAGCCGCACCCAATTTGCCGCCGCCACGCTGGCGATGGCGCTGGTGGTGCTGGCCTCCAACATCTTGGTGCAGTACCCGCTCAACGACTGGCTGACCTTGGGCGCATTCACCTACCCGGTGGCGTTTTTGGTCAGCGAATTGGCCAACCGCCGCCACGGACCCGACATGGCGCGGCGTGTGGCGTGGGTGGGTTTTGCCGTCGCCGTCGCCGCCTCGTTGGTGCTGGCACCAGCGCGCATCGCCATTGCTTCAGGGCTGGCGTTTTTGCTGTCGCAGTGGCTGGACATTGGCCTTTTTCACCGCCTGCGCCAAGGCCGTTGGTGGCGCGCGCCGCTGGTGGCGACAGTGGCAGCGGCTTGCCTAGACACGGCGGTGTTTTGGAGCATCGCTTTTGCCGGCATCAACGATCTGCCGTGGGTCACGTGGGCGCTGGGCGACTTGGGCGTGAAACTAGCGATTGGCGTGCTGATGCTGTTGCCGTTTCGCCTGCTGATGGGGCGGTTTATGGCACCGGCTTCATCACACGCCTGACACAGTTTTAGCCCTGCATTCTTTGCAGCGCGGCAATGCGCTCTTCAATCGGTGGGTGGGTCGAGAACAACTGCCCCATCCCGCCGGCAATGCCCATCGCCGCCATGTTTTTTGGCAGCTCGGCGGTGTGTAC
>JAGNUJ010000081.1 GCA_017987055.1 Giesbergeria sp. | reverse complement strand
CGTAAAATGGGTGATTAGCTCAGCGGTAGAGCACTGCCTTCACACGGCAGGGGTCACATGTTCGATCCATGTATCACCCACCATTTTCGAGAGTACACAAGCTGTACGCCGATCTTGGGTCGTTAACTCAGCGGTAGAGTGCCACCTTCACACGGTGGAAGCCAGTGGTTCGATCCCACTACGACCCACCAAACACCCCCCTCAATTTTTACGCTGCCCGCGCCAGTGAATACACCTTCACGTCTGCGTTTTGACCGGCTCGACGCCCTGCGCGGGCTGGCGATGGTGTGGATGGCGCTGTTTCATTTTTGTTTTGACCTGAGCTATCTGGGCTATTGGCCGCAAGACTTTCGCGCTGACCCGTTTTGGACGCAGCAGCGCACCGCCATCGTCAGCTTGTTTTTGTTCTGCGCTGGCTTGGGGCAAGCAGTGGCCTTGCAGCAAGGCCAAGGCTGGACGCGTTTTGGCCGGCGCTGGGCGCAGATTGCCGGTGGCGCGCTGTTGGTCAGTATCGGCTCGTGGTGGATGTTTCCACACAGTTTTATTTACTTTGGCGTGTTGCACGGCATGGCGGTAATGCTGCTGCTGGCGCGCTGCACGGCGGGTTGGGGGCGCTGGTTGTGGCTGGCCGGTGGCGTGGCGTTGTTGCTGCCTTGGGCGGCGCAGTGGGCTTTGTCTGGACCGCTGGCGCAGTGGGCGGTTTATTTCAACGCCCGCTGGCTCAATTGGTTGGGGTTGGTGTCGCGCAAACCCTTCACCGAAGACTACGTGCCGGTGCTGCCGTGGCTGGGCGTGCTGTGGTGGGGTTTGGCGGCCGGGCAATGGCTGCTGATTCGCCGACCGCAGTGGCTACAAGGTGCCGTGCCTAGCCTGCTGCAACCACTGGCCGTCTTGGGGCGCTGGAGTTTGAGCTACTACCTGCTGCACCAGCCGGTGCTGCTGGGCGCATTGATGGCCGTCGGCTGGATGCGCTAGGCCACACGCCATAAAAAACGCGGCCTTAAAGCCGCGTTGTCGTTTGAAGTCCGCGAAGGCTTCAGGCTACGGTTTACTCCACCTTGGCCTTGGCGCGCAGGTCTTCTTGGAACTTGGCCAGTTTTTGCTGCTGCAGTTGCTGCGCCACTTGTGGCTTGACTTCATCCAGCTTCGGCAGTTGCGCGTTGCGCGTGTCGTCCAAGCGAATGATGTGCCAGCCAAATTGCGACTTGACCGGGGTTTGCGTCATTTGGCCTTTGCTCAGCTTGATCAGCGCTTCGGTAAATTCAGAGACGTAGCTGCTGGGGTTGGCCCAATCGAGGTCACCACCGTTGGCACCAGAGCCTGGGTCTTTGGATTGCTTTTTGGCGATGTCAGCAAACTTAGCCCCCTTCTTGATCGAAGCGATGATGGCCTTGGCCTCGTCTTCCTTCTCGACCAAGATGTGGCTGGCTTTGTACTCTTTACCGCTGTTGGCGGCGACGAACTTGTCGTATTCCGCTTTGATTTCAGCATCGGTGACTGGGTTTTTGGTCTGGTAGTCGTTGAACAGCTCGCGGATCAAAATGGTCTGGCGGGCCAGTTCCATTTGGGCTTTGTAGTCAGCCGAGGCTTCGAGGCCACGCTTTTGCGCTTCTTGCATGAAGATTTCGCGGGCGATGACTTCTTCTTTGATTTGGCCTTCCATCTCGGCGTTAACTTCGCGGCCTGAGCGCTGTACTTGGTCTTTGAGCACCTCAACGCGCTCTTTGGGGATGGGTTTACCGTTCACGATAGCCACGTTTTGGGCCAGTGCAGGCAAGGCGGCAGCGCCGAGCAAGGCAGCGGCCACAAGGCCGGACAGAAGCTGTTTCTTCATTGGAAATCCAAAATAAGAGAGGGATAAAAAGGGATTTTTACCGGTGGTTAACCGGCGAAGCGAGAGTGCTTTTGAAGGGGTTTTCAGCAGAAAATTCAGAGAATTTCTATCGCCAGCGCATGGGCACCGTGGTCTATAAATTCTTGCAGCGCATCATACACAAGGCGGTGCTGGCGCACGCGGCCCAAACCGGTAAACGAGGGCGCTGCAATGCGCACCCGAAAGTGGGTGCCAAACCCTGTGCCGTTGGCACCCGCGTGACCGGCATGCTGGTAGCTTTCGTCCAGCACTTGCAGCGTGGTTGGTGCCAGCGCTGCACGCAGGGCGTGCTCCATCGCCGGGGCGGTGATGGCAAAGCCGCTGGCCGTGTCTGTGGTGTCGGGTGTCGTCATGCAGAGGTGTCCTTAGGGTTGGCGCCAGCAGCGGTGGCCGATTCAGTTTCTTTGACGTAGCGGCCGAGAAACAGCGCCTGCGCAATCACAAAAGCAAACATCAGTCCCATGCCGCCAAACAGTTTGAAGTTGACCCAGGTGTTGGTGTCAAAGTTATAGGCCACCCACAGGTTGATCACGCCCATCACGGCAAAAAAGCCGGCCCAAGCCCAGTTCAGGTTGCGCCAGACGGTGTCGGGCAGTTCCATTTGCGCGCCCATCAGGCGCTTGATCAGGTTGGTGCGGAAAAACAGCTGCCCAGCGATCAACGCGCCGCCCATCACCCAATACAGCACCGTCGGCTTCCACTTGATGAAGTTTTCGCTGTGAAAGTAAATGGTGGCGCTGCCCAGCACCGTCACCAGCGCCAAGCTGACCCACAGCATGGTGTCCACCTTGCGGCCCTTGGCTTTGATCCAGAGAATTTGCGCCAGCGTGGCGACGATGACCACCACCGTGGCCAGCAGCACCGGCGCTTCGGCGCTGCCGACCACGCCGCCAGCGACCATAAAGCCCAGCCACTCGGTGGCCGTGCTGGCCGCCCATTCCTTGTGGCCGTCGGCGTACTTGAACATGCCGAAGAACAGCGCTATCGGCAAAAAATCAAACAAAATTTTCATCGGGCGATTATGGCCAAGTGCTTATGGGTTTTTTATTCACCCGGCGTGAAGTCCAGCGCGGCCGAGTTCATGCAGTAGCGCAGGCCGGTGGGCGTGGGGCCGTCGGGAAAGACATGGCCCAAATGCGCGCCGCAGTTAGCGCAGACGGTTTCGGTGCGGCGCATGCCGTGGGCGTGATCGACTTTCTCGGCAATCGCCTCGCCGCTAGCCGCCTGCGAAAAGCTGGGCCAGCCGCAACCGGCATCGAATTTGGTGGCCGATTCAAACAATTTTTCGCCGCAGCAGATGCAGTGGTAGCTGCCGTCGGCCCAGTGGTCGTTGTATTTGCCGGTGAAGGGGCGCTCGGTGGCGGCATGGCGGGTGACTTGCAGGGCGACGGCTTCAGCGCCCTTTGCTTGCAGCACGGCTTGCCATTCGCCTTCGGTTTTTTCAATGGGGTAGGTCATGAGGAGCAACTGATAGAAATAGAGGATGCCCAAGCGGGCGGATGGTCGGCGTAGGAATCAAAGCCCGGGTGTTCGTCAAATGGGCGTGCCAACAGGGTTTGCAAGGTCTGCAGTTCGGACAGGTCGCCTTGCTGCGCGGCGCGAATCGCTTGTTCGCCCAAATGGTTGCGCAAGATGAATTTGGGGTTGGTTTTTAGCATCAAATCGGCCTCTAGCCCTTTAGATACGTGCGCTAGTAGCTCTTGATAAGATAGCAGCCAAGCGTCTATCGGCGCGCGGTGGGCGAACAGTGCGCGCACCGGCCCAAAGTCGTTTTGCGCCACGGCGTGCGACAGGCGGCGCCAGAAGATGGTGTAGTCCACGCTTTGCGCGGCCAGCAGGTGCAGCGCGTTGTCCATCACGTCGGCCTCGCCCGGCTGGGGGCTAGGCAGCCCCAGCTTGGCGCGCATCAGCGCCATGAATTCGGCCGGAAAGCGCGTGCGGTAGCTGTCCAGCGCTGCCATCGCTAGCGCCGGTTCGCCAATCAGTGGCTGCAGCGCTTGGCCCAGGCGCAGCAAATTCCAGTAAACGATGTTGGGCTGGTGGTGAAAGGCGTAGCGCCCCTGCGTGTCGCTGTGGTTGCAGACGTGGTCGGGCACGAAATCATCGAGAAACTGAAACGGCCCGTAGTCGATGGTCAGCCCCAAGATGCTCATGTTGTCGGTGTTGAGCACGCCGTGGCAAAAGCCGACCGACTGCCATTGCGCGGCGGTTTTGGCGGTGCGCTCGCTGACGGCTTGCAGCAGGGCGGCGTAGGCGTTACCCGGAAATTCTGTGCTGCCCCGGCACTCGGGGTAATGCTTGTCTATGACGTAGTCGGCCAGCTGGCGCAGCGCGTCCCACTGCTGGCGCGAGGCGAAATGCTCAAAGTGGCCAAAGCGGATAAAGCTGGGCGCGGTGCGGGTGACGACGGCGGCGGTTTCGATGCTTTCGCGCCGCACCGGGTCGGGCGAGCCGGTGACGCACAGCGCGCGCGTGGTGGCAATGCCCAGCGCATGCATGGCTTCGCTGCACAAAAACTCGCGGATGCTCGAGCGCAGCACCGCCCGGCCATCGCCCATGCGCGAGTACGGCGTGGGGCCGCTGCCTTTGAGCTGCACTTCGATGCCGGCGGCGGTTTCGCCCAGAAGAATCGCCCGCCCGTCGCCCAACTGTCCCGCCCAGACGCCAAATTGGTGGCCGCTGTACACGCTGGCCAGTGGCGCGGTGCCTGCCAGCGGCCGGTTGCCAGTGAAGACTTGCAGTGCGGCGTCGGACGCAAACCAGTCGGCGTCCAAGCCTAGCGCTTGCGCCAGCGCTTCGTTGCGCCCCACCCAGTGCGGCGTGCGCAGCGGTGTGGGTGCCAGACGGGTAAAAAACGCTGGGCCAAGCGCCGCAAAAGTGTTGTTCCAAGCTAAGCTGGAGTCGGTGGCCGTAGCGTCAAGGGCGTGCAGATTCATGGCGCGGATTGTCCCGCGAGAGCGCATCACCCAGTGCCTGCAGGGCCATGCTGGTGCCGTGTTGAGGCCTGACTTGGCTTTGGCTGTGCCGATAGCGCTACACAATGGAGGGTGTGCTACCGACGTTATTGATAAAACCAATAAAGGAGTTCCTATGCTGGGTTTAATGCAGAGTCAGCCGCTGCTGATTTCATCGCTGATCGAGTCCGCTGCGCGCCACCACGGCGATGCCGAGATTGTTTCGCGCCGGGTTGAGGGCGATATCCACCGCTATACCTACCGCGACTTGTCCGCCCGCGCCAAGCGCTTGGCCAATGCGCTCGATGCCATGCAATTACAGTTGGGCGAGCGTGTTGCGTCCTTGGCTTGGAACGGCTACCGCCACATGGAGATGTACTTTGGTGTCAGCGGCTCGGGCCGGGTGCTGCACACCATTAACCCGCGCCTGCACACCGACCAAATCGCTTGGGTGGTCAACCACGCTGAGGACCAAGTGCTGTGCTTTGACAGCAGCTTTTTGCACTTGGTGCAGGCGGTACACGCCAAGTGCCCCACCGTCAAAAAATGGGTGATGCTGTGCGATGCCGACAAGCTGCCCGCCGACAGCGGCGTGCCCGGTTTGGTCAGCTACGAGGCGTGGATTGGCACCTATACCGACCGCTATGTCTGGCCGCAGTTTGACGAAAACACCGCGTCAAGCATGTGCTACACCAGCGGCACCACCGGCGACCCCAAGGCGGCGCTGTACAGCCACCGCTCGTCCACGCTGCACGCTTACGCGGCGTCGCTGCCGGACGTGATGGGCATTTCGGCGCGCGATGCGGTGATGCCGGTAGTGCCGATGTTCCACGTCAACGCGTGGGGCATTCCGTATGCGGCGGCGATGAACGGCTGCAAGCTGGTGCTGCCGGGGCCAGCGATGGATGGCAAATCAATTTACGAGCTGATGCAAGCCGAGCAAGTGACCTTTGCTGCGGGCGTGCCCACCATTTGGCAAATGCTGCTGGGCCACGTTGCGCCAAATAAGCTGCAATTCTCCAGCCTCAAACGCACGGTGATTGGCGGCGCAGCCTGCCCGCCGGCAATGATTGATGCCTTCCAAGACGACTACGGCGTTGAAGTGCTGCACGCATGGGGCATGACCGAGGTCAGCCCGCTGGGCACTGTCTGCACGCTCAAGAAAAAGCAGCTGGACTGGCCCAAAGACCAGCAAATGCGTGTGCTGCAACGCCAAGGCCGCGCTCTGTATGGCGTGGACATGAAAATCGTCAACGGTGACGGCAAAGAGCAGCCGTGGGATGGCAAAACCTACGGCGACCTGATGGTCAAAGGGCCGTGGGTGCTCGACAGCTATTACAAAGGCACCAGCCCGCTGGTGGCCGACGAGAACGGCCAGCGCTGGTTTCCGACCGGCGACGTCGCCACCATTGATGCCGATGGTTTTATGCAAATCACCGACCGCACCAAAGACGTGATCAAGTCAGGCGGCGAGTGGATCAGCTCCATCGACATTGAAAACATCGCGATGGGCCACCCCGCCGTGGCGATGGCCGCCTGCATTGGTATGGCGCACCCCAAGTGGGACGAGCGCCCCATCGTGGCGGTGGCGCTCAAAGCCGGCGCGCAGGTCACGCGCGAAGAGCTGCTGACGTTCTACGAAGGCAAGCTGGCCAAGTGGCAAATCCCCGATGACGTGGTGTTTGTCGATGCCATTCCGATTGGTGCCACCGGCAAAATGCTCAAGGTGCGCTTGCGCGAGCAGCTGAAGGATTACGTTTTACCAACGGCTTAAAGCGCATACACGTTTTATTCTTATCGTGTTCGTAAAAGTCAAGCGTAAACGCCATACTATTGACAGACATTTTGTAAATCATAGTAAATTCATCGCACCACAGAAATCCCCGCAATGCCTGTCTAGAAGTGCCCGCATGGAGGCCAGTTTTTGCCTTGTTGGTACTTGCCAGTTCATTGCTTGTTTTTATTTTTCAT
>JAGNUJ010000018.1 GCA_017987055.1 Giesbergeria sp. | reverse complement strand
GGCTCAGGCTCAGGCTCGGCGTAAATCAGCTCAGCGGGAGTTTCCGCTAGCTGCGCAAAGAAATCGGACGGGACTTCCTCAAACAGCGCCGATGCAGGCTCGATGGGCTGCTCCAGCACCTTTAACGCAGTCGGCGCAGCTTCGTATTCCTCCAGCCACTCAAAATCCGACCCCGACTCCGGTAATGACGGTTCTGACACCAGCGCAGCGGGCGCGCTCGGCCATGCCAACGCTGGAGCGCTGCTGTCTGGTGCAGCAGCTTTGGGGTTGGCCGGGGCGATCAAAAAAGCCGGCACCACCGGTTCGGGCACGTCCAACACCTGCGCCTCATCGGCCAGCGGCAACTCCGCAGGCGGTGTGATCGATAACGAAGTTGGTGCCTCAACGCGTTTCTCAATCTCTGGGCAGGGCTGTTGCACTCTGCCGGGCAACCCATCGAAATCGGTCAACAGCGCTGGCTCGGGCACCGCTTGCATATTGGCAGCCGCATCAAAAATCTGCTGGCACTGGCCACAGCGCACCCAGCCATCGGAGATGCGCAGTTGGTCGGCCACCACCTTGAACAAGGTGGCGCAAGACGGGCAGCGGGTGTTTTGGCTCATCGGCGGTGGAGGGTAGAAGTGTCCCGCAGGGCGACTTCCAACAGTGGTATCAACGTGAGCCTGTCATCAAGATCCAGCCGTCCTCGGTGTCGGCCACCGTGAGTGCCAGATACGGGGCGTAAGCGTCTTTCAACTCTTGCGCTTGGCGCTCCAAGATACCCGCCAGCACCAATTGACCGCCGTCAGCGACATAGCTGTGCAGCAGCGGTGCCAACACCTTCAGCGGCGTGGCCAGAATATTCGCCAGCACCGTCTGGTAACGGCCTTTGGCCTTGTCGGGCAGACCGGCGTTCAGCTGCACTTCGTTGGCATTGGCGTTGTATTCGGTCGATTCCACCGCCGCCGTGTCAATGTCCACCGCGTCAATGTCGGTCGCACCAAACTTGGCGGCGCCAATCGCCAAAATGCCCGAGCCGCAGCCGTAGTCCAACACACGGCCCAACCCCGGCGTCGCGGCTTGGCGTGCAATCCAGCGCAAACACATGCGCGTCGTTGGGTGCGTGCCGGTGCCAAACGCCAAACCGGGGTCGAGGCGAATCACGCGCGTTGCCTCGGCGGGCGGCTCGTGCCAAGTCGGCACAATCCAAAATTCAGGCGTGATGTCTACTGGCGTAAATTGCGATTGTGTCAACCGCACCCAATCTTGGTCGGGCACGGCGGCCACGCCCAACACTTGGCAATCGTGAAAAAAGTCTTGTGCTGACAGCAGATGGAGCGCTTCGTTCGCCTGCGCCTCTTCGGAAAACAGCGCCAGCACCCGGCTGCGCTGCCAGCCGTCTTTGGGCGGGGGCATGCCAGGCTCGCCAAACAGCGCCTGTTCGGCGTCGGTTTGCGCGTCGGCGTCTTCTACCGACACGCTCAGCGCGTCCAGTGCATCGAGTGCGTCGCTCAGGGTTTCAACCCGGTCTTCCGGGCACATCAAGCTCAGTTCATACATGGCGTTGCGCCTTATTCACTATCTACAGTCTGACAAACAAAGCGGGCCCACGCCCTAATTTGGCGTGGACCCGCATTCGGGCAATAGGCTGGCGCGCTCAGCGCTGGCGCTGCGACAGCCACTCTTCTAAATAATGGATATTGGTGCCGCCGTCCATAAACTTGGCATCCACCATCAGCTCACGGTGTAACGGCACATTGCTGTGGATGCCTTCAATCACCGTCTCGGACAGTGCCGTGCGCATCCGCGCCAAAGCTTGTTCGCGCGTGTCGCCGTGGACGATGATTTTGCCAATCATCGAGTCGTAGTTCGGCGGTACGTAGTAATTGGTGTAGATGTGCGAGTCGACCCGCACGCCCGGGCCACCCGGCGCGTGCCACGTCGTCACGCGCCCTGGTGAGGGCGTGAACTTGTACGGGTCTTCAGCGTTGATACGGCACTCAATGGCGTGACCACGGATTTGGATTTGGCGCTGCGTGAATGGCAGTTTTTCGCCTGCGGCCACCATGATTTGCGTGCGCACAATATCTACGCCCGTAATCAGCTCCGTCACTGGGTGCTCGACCTGCACGCGGGTGTTCATTTCAATGAAATAAAACTCGCCGTTTTCGTAGAGAAACTCAAACGTGCCAGCGCCGCGGTAGCCGATTTTTTTGCAGGCACTGACGCAGCGGTCGCCAATGCGATCGATGAGTTTGCGTGGAATACCGGGCGCGGGGCCTTCTTCAATCACCTTCTGGTGGCGCCGCTGCATTGAGCAATCGCGCTCGCCCAAATACACCACGTTGCGGTGCTTGTCGGCAATGATTTGGATCTCGATATGGCGCGGGTTCTGCAAGAACTTTTCCATATAGACGGCCGGATTGCCAAACGCCGCACCGGCCTCGGCCTTGGTCATTTGCACCGCATTGACCAGCGCCGCCTCGGTGTGTACCACGCGCATTCCGCGTCCGCCGCCGCCGCCAGCGGCCTTGATGATGACGGGGTAACCGATGGCCTTGGCCAGACGGCGAATTTGCACTGGATCGTCGGGTAACTCGCCCTCGGAGCCGGGCACGCAGGGCACGCCAGCTTTGATCATCGCTTGCTTGGCGGCGACTTTATCGCCCATCGTGCGGATGTTTTCCGGGGTCGGGCCGATGAACTGAAAGCCGCTTTTTTCGACGCGCTCGGCAAAGTCGGCGTTTTCGCTCAAAAAACCATAGCCGGGGTGAATCGCCTCGGCATCCGTCACTTCAGCCGCCGAAATAATCGCCGGCATATTAAGGTACGACAGCGGCGAGGGCGCGGGCCCGATGCACACCGCCTCTTCGGCCAGCTTGACGTATTTGGCGTCGCGGTCGGCCTCGGAATAAACCATCACCGCCTTGACACCCAACTCGTGGCAAGCGCGCTGAATGCGCAGTGCAATCTCGCCTCTATTAGCTACCAATATTTTTTTGAACATGGGTGCCTTATTCGATGACGAACAATGGTTGTCCGTACTCTACTGCCTGACCGTTTTCACCAAAAATACGGCTGATAGTGCCAGACTTGTCGGCCTCAATTTCGTTGAGGATTTTCATCGCCTCGATGATGCAGATAGTCTCGCCTTCCTTGACCACGCTGCCCACCTCAACAAACGATTTGGCACCGGGGCTAGAAGCCCGGTAGAACGTACCGACCATTGGCGACTTGACGATATGGCCAGTCGGCTCAGCCGGAACGGGAGCGGGCAGCTCAGCCACGGCAGCGGCGACGGGCGCTGCTGCAGCCGCAGGAGCCGGTGCGGGCGCCGGTGCATATTGGTGTACGACGGTGGCGCCACTTTTGACGATGCGCACTTTGCCCTCGGCCTCGGTGATTTCGAGTTCGGAGACGTTTGACTCGGAGACGAGATCAATGAGGGTTTTGAGTTTTCGCAAATCCATGGGGACTCCAACGCTAAGAATCTGAAGAGGGCGCAAATTTACTCTAATTTGGCTCTACTTCTGCTTTATTGTCTTATTTTCAATTAACTGACGTTAATTTTCAGAGTGGCGCGCACAGTCTTATAGAAGACTTGAAGCGCAGTAAAACACTATTAGGCACCGGGTGAATCGCGCCAGCCCTGCAAGTCTGGCGCTTTAAGCTGGCCTATTTTACGGTGCAGCACCCGCCCGTCGCGCCCCAGCAGCACCGTAAACGGCAAGCCACCACTGAGGTTGCCCAAGCTGCGCGCCAACGCACTGCCACCGTCTTGCGCCATGCCTATAGGGAAATGCACTGGTGCGCGCGCCAAAAAACTACGCACCGAACTGGGCTTATCCACCGCCAAACCGACCACTTGCCAGCTGTTGGCGGCGTTTTGCTGATAAAAGTCGTCCAGCAGCGGCAATTCGGCAATACACGGCGGGCACCAAGTTGCCCAAAAGTTGACAACGAGCGGCTGACCGCGCAGCGACTGCATTGCCCATTCAGCGCCATCGGGCGACTGAAAACGCTGTTGCCACAAGGTCTGCTCCGCCTCAGAGGGTGCGCCACTGTCACCGCCCGATGGCGACTGCAGCCACGCCCAGCCCAAGCCACCACACGCTGCGGCCATGCCCAACGACCACAGCGAAGCGCGCCGTCTCACGGCCACACCTCTGGCGTGCTGTGTGTCTCTTGCAGCAGTTGGCGCAGCGCCGCCGTATCGCCCCGCGGTGCGCGCCCGCGCGCATCCAAGCGCAAAGCGCCGCGCAGGTCGTCTAAGTCGTAAATCAGCAAATGCACACCGACGACGACGCCCAGCTCTTTCGATGGGCTGGCAAGGGTCAACGCCTCAACGGGCTGGCCGTGCAGACCGGTGACGGTTTGAACGTCGTAGTCCACACCCTTGTCAATCAGCGCTATCTCGGCAGATTTGCTGTCATCGCAGAACAACTGCAGGTAAATATCCGACAAGCGCGTCGCCGTGCCATGCCAGACCGCACCAGCCACGTAGGGGCGAAACGGTGCCAAGCGCTCCATCCACAGCAGCGCCAGTTGGCGCAGCGCTTGCAATTCGGCTGGCTGGGTGTCAGCGCAAAACAGCGCCAAGTGCTCGCGCACCGCGTCTTCCACCAACTCGTTGTCGGGCAGCGGCGTGCTGCGCGGTGGCAGGCCAAGCTGCTTGAGCGCCCGCCGCTTGGCGCTGCCGTATTCCAAACCCTCGTCCACCACCAGCGCGGCGGCGGCTTGGGCAATTTCAGTCTCAATCGATAAGTGCATGGCGCCATTGTGGCGCGAAGGCGGCGGGATGGGGCGCACTGCGGGGCAACACCTTCCAGCGATGACCACTATTATTTCAATAGCTGCTAGCGCATGTATCTAAAGGGCTAGAGGCCGATTTGACCATTAACTTAAAATAACGCTATGCATATACATATCTTGGGAATTTGCGGCACCTTTATGGGCGGCGTGGCCGCGTTGGCGCGCGAGGCGGGGCACAAAGTCACCGGTTGCGACGCGGGCGTTTATCCGCCGATGAGCGACCAACTGCGCGCGCTGGGCATTGATTTGATCGAGGGTTTTGGTGCCGAGCAACTGGCACTGCAACCCGACATGTTCGTCATCGGCAACGTCGTCAGCCGGGCGCGTTTGGCGGACGGCAGCGCCAAATTTCCGCTGATGGACGCGATTTTGGATGCCGGCCTGCCCTACACCAGCGGCCCGCAGTGGCTGGCCGAGCACGTCTTGCAAGGCCGCCACGTGCTGGCCGTGGCGGGCACGCACGGCAAAACCACGACAACGTCGATGCTGGCGTGGATTTTGGAGTGCGCGGGGCTGCAGCCGGGCTTTTTGGTTGGCGGCGTGCCGCTGAACTTTGGCGTCTCGGCGCGCCTCGGTGCCAGCGTTCGACCGACGGCTGGCGCGGGCGCAATGGGCAGCGCGCCCCTGTTTGTCATCGAGGCCGATGAGTACGACACGGCGTTTTTCGACAAACGCAGCAAGTTCGTGCATTACCGCCCACGCACCGCCGTGCTGAACAACCTTGAATTCGATCACGCCGACATCTTTGACGATTTGGCCGCTATCGAGCGTCAATTTCACCATTTGGTGCGTACCGTGGCGCCGTCCGGTTGCGTGGTGTTCAACGGACTCGAAGACAGTTTGGCGCGCGTGATGCACGAAGGCTGCTGGAGCGCGCAGCGCAGCTTTGGCGCAGCCGTGAGCGACTTTTCAGCGCAGGGCGAGCCGCACGCGTTTGATGTGTTGCAGCACGGCCACGCAGTGGCGCGGGTCGAGTGGGCGCTGACGGGCGTACACAACCAGCTCAACGCGCTGGCCGCAATAGCAGCGGCGCACCACGTTGGCGTGGCGCCAGCGCAAGCGGCGGCGGCACTGGCGACGTTCCACAACGTACGCCGGCGCATGGAGCTGCGCGGCACGGCGCGCGGCATCACCGTGTATGACGACTTTGCGCACCACCCGACGGCGATCCGTACCACGCTGGACGGCCTGCGCCGCAATTTGGACAGCGCCGGCAACCAAGCCCGCGTGCTGGCGGTGTTTGAGCCACGCAGCAACACCATGAAGCTGGGCGCGATGAAGTCGCAATTGCCGTGGGCGCTGGAATCGGCCGACTTGGCTTTTTGCCACACCGCCGGGCTGGACTGGGACGCGGCCGCTGCGCTGGCACCCTTGGGCGTCGGCACCGACGCCGGTCAACGCGCGCAAACCGCTGACAACATCGCGCAACTGCTGGCCCAAGTGGTGCAAGCAGCGCAGCCGGGCGACCATATCGTCTGCATGAGCAACGGCGCGTTTGGCGGCATCCACCAGCAGTTGCTGGATGCGCTGGCGGTGGCGTAAACCGACCGCCCCCAACAAAAAAGGATCGGTAACTACCGATCCTTTTTTGTTATTTTGATAGCTGCTAGCGCAGGTATCTATTGGGCTAGAGCCACTTTTGGCTACTTTTCTCGGTTAATAGCTCACGGCCATCGACATCAAATCGACGCGCACCACCGGCTTGCCAAGCGCTGCCTTGGTAGCGCGGGCAAATGCCATCGACCACTCTGGATCAGCCAACAGGCGCTTACCGCCAGCGTGTGCCACCGTCAGCACTTTGTCGGCTGACAGCACTTTGCCGCTAGCGCGCAAAGGCTCGCACTCCAAGCTGATGAACTGGTCTTCCAACCAACGGCGGCCTTCTTCGTTGGTCATCGGGGCTTGGTCTTGGAGATCAAACTTGAATTCTTCGTTCAGGGACAAGGAGACAGAGACTTCGCTGCGCATGATGGCCTTTCAAGGAGTGTGGAGAAACAACGCGCGAGCTTACACCGAACTTGCTGCGTCTTTATCCAGCGTGCGGCGCGCTTGCACTGCGGCGGCCAGCTCGTCCAAGGTCTGCAGCGAGTCTTGCCAACCCAAGCAGGCGTCGGTGATGCTTTTGCCGTATTCGAGGCTGCTGGGCTGGTCTTTGCCGGGGGTGAATTTTTGTGTGCCAGCAACGATGTTGCTCTCAATCATCAAACCAAACACGCTGCGCGAGCCGCCGGCAATTTGCGCGGCAACATCGCGCGCCACTTCTTGCTGCTTTTGGTGCTGTTTGCTGCTGTTGGCGTGGCTGCAGTCGACCATCAACGTCGCCGGCAATTGCGCAGCCGCCAAGTCTTGGCAGGCAGCAGCAACGCTGGCGGCGTCGTAGTTGGGCGCTTTGCCGCCGCGCAAGATGACATGGCAGTCGCGGTTGCCTTGGGTGTCAACAATCGCCACTTGGCCGTTTTTGTGCACCGACAAGAAGTGGTGGCCGCGGCTGGCCGACTGGATGGCGTCGGTGGCAATGCGGATGTTGCCGTCGGTGCCGTTTTTAAAGCCAATCGGCGCCGACAGGCCCGAGGCCAGTTCGCGGTGGACTTGGCTCTCGGTGGTGCGCGCACCGATGGCGCCCCAGCTGATCAGGTCGGCAATGTACTGCGGCGAGATCACGTCCAAAAACTCGCTGCCGGCGGGCACGCCGAGGCGGTTAATGTCGATGAGCAACTGGCGCGCCATGCGCAGACCCTCGTCAATGCGGTAGCTCTCGTCCAAGTAGGGGTCGTTGATCAAGCCCTTCCAGCCCACTGTGGTGCGCGGCTTTTCAAAGTAGACGCGCATGACGATTTCCAGCGTGTCGGCGTACTCGGCGCGCGCCGCTTGCAGGCGCCGCGCGTAGTCCAGCGCCGCCGCCGGGTCGTGAATGGAGCACGGGCCAATCACCACCAGCAGGCGGTCATCGTCGCCGGCCATGATGTTGTGGATGTTTTTGCGCGTCTGCGTGACCAGCGTCTCGACCGCAGTGGCGCGGATCGGAAAAAAGCGGATCAGATGTTCGGGAGGGGGCAACACGGTAATGTCCTTGATACGTTCGTCGTCGGCTTGGCTGGTTTTCTCGACGCTTCGGTACCAGACATCGCTGGCAGGGGTGGCTTGGGCCGTCATGGTTTGCTTCCTCTCGATGGGTAAATGAATAAATCAACTACAGACGCTTCAACAACAAAAAACCGCCGGGCTTGTGCAGCAGCGGCGGTTGGGTGGGAAGTATCAGGTGCTTGCGCGCTCTTGCCTCTCATCCGCCTTGGACCGAGAAGTAAAACCAAAAATAAAACGCGCTGGGCAAAAAATACATGGCGCTCAATGTAGCACAGTGCGCGCAGCGGTGCTGCACTGCAACACACCGCCCACAGCGCACTAATGGCGCTGCCACCAACGGCGCAGCCACAGCCACAGCCACGCCGCACTACAGCAACCCGGCGCAGGCGGGGGCACCTCGCTAAGCGGGCCGTTGCCGTGCTGGTAGATATCGACCAGCAACATACCCTCGCCCACACTGCGCCACGCCAGCAATTGAAGGCGCTGAAAGCAGTCGGCTTCGGCCGGGCTGTCGTCTTCGAGCGCTTGGCGCCAGTCGAGTACGGTGGCCGACAGCTCCTCTTGCGCGTGTTGGTAGGCATCAAACGAATACAGGGCGTGCCAAGCCGATTCCAGTCCAGTCAAAAAAAACTGGTGCTGGCGCACGCCGCGCAGCAAGGCGTCTGCAGCGTCGATGGTGCGCTCGGTCACAGCGCTTTGCTGGCGCGCTTGTATCGCGCCTTCGACACGCTCGGCCAGTGCGCTGAGACTGGCACGCCACTGCTGCAGCTCTTCGTCGGCCAGCGCGTCCAGCCATAAATGGCTATTGCCACCCAACCATGTCTGCGTCAGTGGCAATCCGGTGCTCGCCGCCACGGCTGTGCCTTTTAGGCGGTGCCGCCCACTGTCAAACCATCGATGCGCAGCGTCGGCTGGCCAACACCGACCGGCACGCTTTGGCCTTCTTTGCCGCATACGCCAACGCCGCTGTCGAGCTTCATATCGTTGCCAATCATGCTGATTTTTTTGAGCGACTCGGGGCCGCTGCCGACAATGGTGGCGCCCTTGACCGGGTACAAAATTTTGCCGTTTTCCACCCAATAGGCTTCGCTGGCCGAGAAGACAAATTTGCCCGAAGTAATGTCCACCTGACCGCCGCCAAAATTGGTGGCGTAGAGGCCTTTTTTGATGCTGGCGATGATTTCTTGCGGGTCTTTGTCGCCGCCCAGCATGTAGGTGTTGGTCATGCGCGGCATCGGAATGTGCGCATAGCTCTCGCGCCGACCGTTGCCAGTGGGCGCTACGCCCATCAAGCGGGCGTTGAGCGAGTCTTGGATATAGCCCTTCAAGATGCCATCCTCAATCAGCACATTGCACTGGGTCGCATGGCCTTCGTCATCGACGTTGAGCGAGCCGCGCCGGTCGGCAATGGTGCCGTCGTCCAGCACCGTCACGCCCTTGGCGGCGACGCGCTGGCCAATGCGGCCACTGAAAGCGCTGGAGCCCTTGCGGTTGAAGTCGCCTTCCAAGCCGTGGCCGACGGCCTCGTGCAGCAGCACGCCGGGCCAGCCCGGGCCGAGCACCACGGTCATCACGCCCGCCGGTGCCGGGCGCGCCTCCAAGTTGACCAGTGCGGCGTTAACGGCCTCATCGACGTACTGGTTGATTTGCGCATCGTCAAAATACGCTAAGCCAAAGCGCCCGCCGCCGCCAGCGGAGCCGACCTCGCGGCGCCCGCCCTGCTCGGCAATCACCGTCACCGACAAGCGCACCAGCGGGCGTACGTCAGCGGCCAAGGTGCCGTCAGCGCGGGCGACCAGCACCACGTCGTATTCACTGGCCAAGCCGGCCATGACTTGCGCCACGCGCGGGTCTTTGGCGCGGGCGCGCTGCTCCACTTTTTCTAGCAGCGCCACTTTAGCGGTGCTGTCGAGCGTGGCAATCGGGTCAAGGCCGTCGTACAAACTACGGCTGGTTGCTATTTTTTTCGTAGCTACTCTCGCACGCCCTGATTGGCCTACAGCCGCAATTGACCGTACAGTGCGCCCCGCGTCGCGCAGCGAGGCTTCGGAGATGTCGTCGGAGTAGGCAAACGCCGTCTTCTCGCCACTGACAGCGCGCACGCCGACACCTTGGTCGATGCTGAACGAGCCGGTTTTGACTATGCCCTCTTCCAAACTCCAGCCCTCGCTGCGGGTGTATTGGAAGTACAGGTCTGCGTCATCGACTTGGTGGGCGCGAATCTCGGCCAGCGCGCGCGCCAAGTGGCGCTCGTCCAGACCAAAAGGAGTCAGAAGCAACGCACGCGCAATGTCGATGCGCCGGGCGGTGGGGGCGCGCTGGGGCGCACCAGAAGAAGCGCCAAAAGGAGAACCGGAGGAGGTGCGAGAAATCATCCGGTCATTTTAGATGCGAGGGCGCTCATGCGCATTTACGCCGCTGGGCGTGCATGGTTGGTAGGCGGGCGCTGGGCGCGCACGATGGACATCAAAATCCCCAGTGCCAGCCCCAGCGTGACCATCGCCGTGCCGCCATAGCTGACAAACGGCAGCGGCACGCCCACCACTGGCAAGATGCCGCTGACCATGCCCATATTGACAAACGCGTAGGTGAAAAAAATCATCGACACCGCCCCGGCCATCAGCCGGCTAAAGCGCGTTGTTGCATTGACGGCAATCGCCAAACTGCGCCACACCAGCAGCAAAAAGCAGACGATGAGAATCAGGTTGCCGACCAAGCCGAACTCTTCAGAAAAAGCGGCAAAAATAAAGTCGGTGGTGCGCTCGGGAATGAATTCCAAATGGGTTTGCGTTCCCGCCATAAAGCCTTTACCAAACACCCCCCCAGCGCCAATCGCAATCATCCCTTGGATAGTGTGAAAACCCCGGCCCAGCGGGTCGCGTGAGGGATCGAGCAGCGTGCAAATGCGCTGCTGCTGGTAGTCGTGCAGCACCGACCAGCGCACCCCTTCAGCGCACAAGGAATCGCCAAAGCTCACCAGCAGCACAATGCCGACTGTAGCCAGCAGTACCGGCGGCACGATCAACTTCCACGACAGGCCAGCAAAAAAGATCACTGACAGCCCCGCCGCTAGCACCAACAGCGAAGTCCCCAAATCAGGCTGCTTCATGATCAAGCCGATGGGCACCATCAGCAGCAATCCGGCAACGACAAAATCGAGCGGTTTGAGTACGCCCTCGCGGTTTTGAAACCACCAGGCCAACATCAAGGGCATGGCGATTTTCAGCAGCTCGCTGGGTTGGATGGTGACGCCCAAATCAATCCAGCGCTGAGAGCCCTTTTTGGTAATGCCAAACAGCTCGACCGCCAGCAGCAGCGCCACCCCCAACACATACAGCGGCACCGCAGAGGCCATGATTTTTGACGGCGGAATCTGCGCCACCACAAACAGCAGCACCAAAGCAATCAGCATATTGCGGCCATGATCGGCAAAGCGCGTACCGTGGTCGTAGCCCGATGAATACATCGCCAACAACCCAATGCCCGCCAGCAACAGCACAATGGCCATTAGCCAGCCATCAAAGCCGCGAAACAGCGGCAAAATCCGCTGCGCGAGCGACGGCTTATCAAAAGTAGTTCCCATAACGCAATTATCGCGGTGCAGCAATTGTTACGCCCGCCCCCTTATGACCACCACCCATTTGCTCTACCTGCACGGTTTTCGCTCTTCGCCCCAATCGGCTAAAGCCCGCCAAATGGCGGCGCATGTCGCCAGCCAACACCCACGCGTGCACTGGTGGTGCCCGCAGTTGCCGCCGTCACCGCAAGAGGCGATGGCACTGGTCAGCGCCGGCATTGCCGACTGGCCGCACGCGTCCATGGCGGTGGTTGGTTCATCGCTCGGGGGTTATTACGCCAGCTGGGTGGCGCAGCAAACTGGCTGCCCCAGCGTGCTGCTCAATCCGGCAACCCAACCCGCCAACACGCTGGAGCGCTACATCGGCGAGCAAACCGCGTGGCACGATCCGGCCGAGCGCTTCTTCTTTGAGCCGCGCTTTATCGACGAACTGCGCGCCCTCGACGTCAGCGCCCTGCCCGCACCCGCGCGGCAACTGGCGGTGGTTGCCAAAGGCGATGAAGTGCTGGACTGGCGCGACATGGTGGCGCGCTATCCCAACGCGCAATTGCGCCTACTCGACGGCGGCGACCACGCGCTGAGCGATTTTGAGCAGCACCTGCCCGCCATCATCGAGTTTTTGCAGCTCATTTGAGCCAACACCCGTGGGAGAATGCCGGCCTATGTACGCACTGTTTGAAGAAACCGGCAAATTTCTGGCCGGCCGCATCCTCTCCGAAGCCGACACCTCGGCGCAAATTGAGCTGGACTCTGGTAAACGGGTCAAGGTCAAAAGCGCCCACATTCTGCTGAAATTCGACAAGCCCGAACCAGCGCAGCTGATAGCGCAGGCGCAGGCCGTGGCCGAGACCGTCGAGCTAGATTTGGCGTGGGAATTTGCCCCCGAAGACGAGTTTGGCTTTGCCGACTTGGCGCGCGACTATTTTTCGGCCAGTGCGCCGCTGAGCGAGCAAGCCGGCGCGCTGTTTGCGCTGTACCAAGCGCCGCACTACTTTCGCCGCGCTGGCAAAGGCCGCTTCAAAAAGGCCGCGCCTGAAGTCTTGCAGCAAGCACTGGCCGCGATTGAAAAGAAAAAAGCCCTGCTGGCGCAAATTGAAGACTGGGCGGCCGAGCTAGGCCAAGGCAGCTGCCCTGACGCGATCCGCGAACAGCTCTACAAAATTTTGTTCAAGCCGGACAAAAACGCGCCCGAATACAAAGCCGTGGTCGAAGCCAGCCGCGCCACACACACCGCGCCGCTGGCGCTGCTGCAAAAAGCCGGCGCGATTGATTCGAGCTACCAGTTCCACTGGAAGCGCTTTTTGTTCGATAACTTCCCCAAAGGCACAGCGTTTCCAGCGCTGGACGCACCGCCTGCGCCGCAAGACCTGCCGCTGGCCAATGTGCAGGCCTACTCGATCGACGACTCCAACACCACGGAAATCGACGATGCGCTGTCGCTGCAAGGCTTGGGCACGGGCACCGTGGTGCTGGGCATCCACATCGCCGCGCCGGGCTTGGCGATCACACCGGGCAGCGCCATCGACCAAGTCGGCCGCAACCGGCTGTCGACGGTATATATGCCGGGCTACAAAATCACCATGCTGCCAGACGACGTGGTGCAAACCTACACGCTGGACGCCGGGCGCGCCAACCCCGCCGTCTCGCTGTACGTCACCATCGACGAAGCCACGCTAGAAATCACCGCCACCGAGACCAAGCTAGAGCGCGTGCCCGTCAGCGCCAACCTGCGCCACGACCAGCTCGACCACATCGTCACCGAAGACTGGCTGCTTGACCCATCAATTGAGGTCGAAAACACCCCGCAAGCCTTACAGGACGTGCGCGAGCAGCTCTCATTTTTGCATCTGCTGGCCAAGCACCTGAAAGCCCAGCGCGAAGTGGTGCGCGGCAAGCCCGAGAACTTCAACCGCCCGGACTACAACTTCAGCCTGCGCAGCGCCGACGGCAGCGAGCGCCTCAAAGGCACCGAGCCAGACGGCAGCGAGCAAGTCGTCATCAGCACCCGCCAGCGCGGCGCGCCACTCGATTTGATCGTCGCCGAGGCGGCCATCGTCGCCAACAGCACGTGGGGCAACTGGATGGCCGAGCTGGGCGTGCCGGGCATTTACCGCAGCCAAGCCAGTTTGGCGCCGGGCGTCAAAGTGCGCATGGGCACCCGGGCGCTACCGCACGCCGGCATTGGCGTCAAAAGCTACGCGTGGGCGACCTCGCCGCTGCGCCGTTACACCGACTTGGTCAACCAGTGGCAAATCATTGCCTGCGCGCGCCATGGCAACACGGCAGCGCTGGCCGCGCCGTTCAAGCCCAAAGATGCCGACCTGTTCGCCATCATCAGCAACTTTGAGACCACTTACAGCGCCTACAACGGCTACCAGTCAGGCATGGAGCGCTTCTGGACGCTGAAATATCTGGCGCAAAACCACATCACCGAGCTGGAAGCCACGGTGTTCAAAGAGGGCTACGACGGCAGCTTCTTGGTGCGCGCTGACACGCTGCCGCTGGTGTTTCCGGTGCTGGGCGCGCAAAACCTCTCGCGCGGCGCACGCATTCGGGTGCGCTTGGGCGACATCGACGACATCACGCTCGATTTGCACGGCACGCTGCTGGAGCGCTTGGACGACCCGAACGATGCCAGCGACGATGCTGCAGTCGATGACATCGAAGGCGACGACGACGAGGCCAGCGCCGGCCCGATTGCCATTGCCGTCGATATAAGCGAACCCAGCGACAGCGAGGCTGCTGCTGCCAGCACCGATAATCCTGCCCCGTGAAACTTCCCGCCTTCTTCCCGTCACTGAGCACGCTGCAGCTCGCGCTGAGTGCATCTGTCTTGCTGCACGCCGTCGTGTTATCGGTGCGCTTTGTTGACCCTGAGGGCTTTAACCGCGTGTTCCAAGACACGCCGCTGGAAGTGATTTTGGTCAACGCCAAATCGACCGAGCGCCCCGACAAAGCCCAAGCCATCGCCCAATTTGCACTGGCCGGTGGCGGCGAGGCCGACAAGGGGCGCGCCACCAGCCCGCTGCCGTATTCGGCACTGACCGCCGTTGGCAACGACTTTGAAGACGCGCAGCAAAAAATGGACGCGCTGCAAGAGCAGCAAACCCAGCTTCTGGCCCAACTGCGCCAACAACTGGCCGCCCTGCCGCCCCCCGACCCGCGCCCGGCCAGCCAAAGCAACGCCAGCAGCGAGCAAGAGGACAAGCGCCGCCAACTGATCAAACTGCTGGCCGAGATTGAAAAGCGCATCAACGAAGAAAACGCGCGCCCGAAAAAGCGCTTCATCAGCCCGGCCACGCGCGAAGAGGTGTATGCGATTTACTACGACGCGATGCGCCGCAAAGTCGAGGACAAAGGCACCGATAACTTTCCCGAGCAGGGCGGCAAAAAGCTCTACGGCGAGCTGACGATGATCGTCACCGTCAACCACGACGGGCGCGTGCTGGAGACCGAAATCGTCCAAGGCTCGGGCAACCACCTGCTGGACAAGCGCGCCCAAGCCATCGCCCGCGCCGCTGGCCCGTTTGGCAGTTTCAACGCCGAAATGCGCCGCCAAGCCGACCAAATTGCCGTGGTCTCGCGCTTTAAATTTACGCGCGACCAGACTTTAGAGACCAGCGTGCAATGAGCGCTTCCATAACAAATATCGACGCGTATTGCGTGATGGGCCACCCGGTCGAGCACAGCCGCTCGCCGTGGATTCACGCCCGTTTTGCCGAACTCACTGGCCAAGCGCTGACCTATGAGCGCCGGCTCGTACCGCTGGACGGCTTTGCACAGGCGCTGCGCGATTTTGCCGCCAGCGGCGGGCGCGGCTGCAACATCACCGTGCCGTTCAAATTGCAAGCGGCGCAGTTGGCCACGCAGTGCAGCCAGCGCGTGCAACTGGCCGGTGCCGCCAACACGCTGAGTTTTATCGACGGCCAGATCGTCGCGGACAACACCGACGGCTTAGGGCTGGTGGCCGACATCACCCGCAACGCCGGCGTCGATCTGGCCGGGCGCGACCTGCTGCTGATTGGCGCGGGCGGCGCGGCGGCCGGTGCGCTCGGCCCGCTGCTGGCAGCGGGGCCGCGCCGCATCGTCGTCAGCAACCGCACGCTGGAGCGGGCGCAGGCGCTGGTGCAAGCGCACTGCAGCATCGCCGTGCTACAAAAAACAGAGCTGCTAGCGCATACCAACAAAGGGCTAGAGGTCGATTTGGCTATAAATGGGTCATTGGACGGCAGTTTTGACGTGGTTATCAACGCCAGCGCCAGCAGCTTGGCCGGCGACGCGGTGCCGGTGCCGGCCAGCGTGCTGCGCGCGGGCAGCTTGGCCTACGACATGATGTACGGCGCAGCGGCGCAAGGCTTTTTGGACTGGGCAACACAGCACGGCGCGCAGCCGCGCGACGGTTTGGGGATGTTGGTCGAACAAGCTGCCGAAGCCTTTGCCATCTGGCGCGGCGTGCGCCCCCCCGGCGCGCCCGTGCTGGCCGAGTTGCGTGCGCTGATGGCCACCGCTGCCTAATCCACCAATGAAAGCCCTGTTGCGCTGGCTCGGCCTCGTCGTGCTGGCCTTGCTGGCACTGCAACTGCTGTTCATCGGCCGCATTGCCGCCATGGCGGTATTCGACCCGGAATCGACGGCCTTTCAACGCTCCGAGGCTTGGGCGCAAATCAGCAGCCCGCAGCCGCTGCGCTGGCGCCAACAGTGGGTGCCCTATGCGCACATCTCGGACCACTTAAAGCGCGCCGTCATCGCCGCCGAGGACGACCGCTTTACCCAGCACGACGGCATCGACTGGAACGCGCTCGAAAAGGCTTGGGAGCGCAACGCCAAAGCCGAAGCGCTTGCCCAAGCCAAAGCCGAGCGCCTGCAAGCCAAATCGCCCCGCGCTGCGGCGCTGGCCGTGCCGGCACCCAAAATACGCGGCGGCTCGACCATCACCCAGCAGCTGGCCAAAAACCTGCTGCTGTCGAGCGAGCGCAATCTCATCCGCAAAGGCCAAGAATTGGTGCTGACGCTGCTGCTGGAAAACCTGCTCAGCAAACAGCGCATCTTGGAGATTTACCTCAACAACGTCGAATGGGGCAACGGCGTGTTTGGCGCTGAAGCCGCCGCGCAGCACTACTTCAAAAAAAGCGCCGCCCGCTTGGCACCGAACGAGGCGGCGCGCTTGGCAGTGATGCTGCCCGCGCCCAAGCGCTTTGAAAAAACCCCCGGCTCGGCCTATCTGGCCGGCAGAACCCGGGCGATTGCCGGGCGCATGCGCAACGCGCAGTTGCCGTAAATTGCACTGAGGAGGCAGGCAAAAGCCCCCAAACAGACGATGCCAAGCCGGGGCGTGCGTCACCACAATCGCCGCAGGAGACCACCTGCAATGACCACTACTTCCCCCCTTGGCGAGTCACTCGCATCGCTCGACCCGTTCGCACCCTTCCAGCTAGGGCCAATCACGCTGCGCAACCGCTTTATCCGCGCCGGTGCCAACGAAGGCATGTGCGTCGCTGGCGCGCCGTCCAAAGCGCTGCTGAAACACCACCGCGACATGGCCGCCGGCGGCGTCGGCCTGACCACCGTGGCCTATGGCGCAGTCTCCGAAGTCGGGCGCACGCTGGAGAACCAAATCTGGCTGCGCCCCAGCATCCTGCCCGACCTCAAAGCGCTGGCCCAAGCGGTACACGACGAGGGCGGGCGCATCAGCTTTCAGATTACCCACGGCGGCTCGTTTGTCACCTCGTGCAAAGTCCAAGGCGCGACGATGAGCGCCTCGTCAGGGCTGAACAAAGCTGGCCTGCTGCGCGGCAACTACTGGCAGCGCGCCATGAACGAGGCCGACATGGAGCGCGTCGCCAGCGAATTCGTCACCGCCGCCCAGCTGTGCCGCGAAGCTGGCTTTGACGCGGTCGAAATCCACATGGGCCACGGCTATTTGCTCAACCAATTTATCTCGCCGCTGTCGAACAAACGCAAAGACGCTTGGGGCGCCAGCGCCGAAAACCGCGCCCGCTTTCCGGCCGAAGTGCTGCGCCGCGTCAAACAAGCCGTCGGGCGTGATATGGCAGTGCTGGCCAAAATCAACGTCGCCGACGGCGTGCCCGGCGGTGCCACGGTGCAAGACGCCATCGTGACGGCCAAGGCGCTGCAAGCGGCCGGTGCCGACATGCTGGTGCTCTCGGGCGGGCGCAATATCGAGTCGGGCTGGTTCATGTTTGGTAGCAACTTCAACATGGACGAAATGCAAAAAGTGCTCAAAGGCAGCGGCTGGCTGACGCCGCTGATGCTGAAGCTGTCACAAATGGGCGCGCCCAAAGTGGCGTTCAAGGAGATGTATTTTCTGGAGTATTCGCGCCAAATTCGCGCCGCCGTCGATGTGCCGCTGGGCTACTTGGGCGGCGTGAAATCAATGGACAACGTGCGCACCGCGCTGGCCGACGGCTTTGAGGCCGTGGTGCTGGCACGCGCGCTGATCCACGAGCCGGCGCTGGTCAAGCTGTTCCAAAGCGGGGCATTAACGCAATCGGGCTGCAGCAACTGCAACGGCTGCGTACCCTACATTTACCACCCCGCCGGCACCTGGTGCATTGAGCGCCCGGCCAACAGCCTGACGCTGAACCAAACCCGCGCCGCAGGCTAAAAAAGGCGTAATTATGGATAAAATAGGCCTCAAACCCTTTAAATACCTGCGCTAGCAGCTATTAATAATAGAGCAAATTAATGAGAATCCTTGGCATCGACCCCGGCCTGCAAACCACCGGCTTTGGCGTGATCGACGTGCAAGGCCAGCAGCTGGGCTACGTCGCCAGCGGCACCATCCGCACCACGGCGCTGGCACTGGGCGATTTGCCGGGGCGGCTGAAGATTTTGTTTGACGGCATCACTGAAGTGGTGGCGCGCTACCAGCCAGACCAATCGACGGTGGAGATTGTGTTTGTCAACGTCAACCCGCAGTCCACGCTGCTGCTGGGGCAAGCGCGCGGCGCGGCGATTACGGCGCTGGTGGCCAGCAACCTGCCGGTGGCCGAATACACCGCGCTGCAAATGAAAAAAGCCATCGTCGGCCAAGGCCGCGCCGCCAAAAGCCAAGTGCAAGAAATGGTGCGCCGCCTGCTGCAACTGCCCACCCTGCCCGGCAGCGACGCCGCCGACGCGCTGGGCATGGCCATCACCCACGCCCACGTCGGCGCGGCGATGGCCCGGCTGGCCGAAGGCGGCACGCTGCAACGGCGCCAGCACGCGATGTACAAGGGCGGGCGCAGTTACTGAGCCTTGGGCCACTAAGGCCGGGTCAGCGGCTCATGATGATTTGTGCAATCACGCCGGTGGCAATGGCGACCAACAGGTAGTCGGCGCCGTTTTGCACCCAGTAGTGGCCGCGCGGCGGCGCCGAGAGGCGGTGGCTGCGCCAGTCATTGACCACGTAATGGCGCGTGCGGTACGCCGGCGGTATCCGGCTGCCCCGGTGCCAATTGTGGTTGGGCCCCACACCGCGCCCGCCTTGGTAGTACGGCAGCGGCGCCGGCCGGTAGTCGGGTCGGTAGCCGGGCCGATGGTCAGGGCGGTAGTCAGGCCGTTGCGGGCGATGGGCATGGGGCGGTGGACCGCCGTGGTGGCGCTGCGCCTGAGAGGGGCGATCGCCCCGGTGGTCGCGATCGTGCTGGGGCTGCGCCTGCGCCATAGAAACCCCCAAAGCGAGGGCGGCGCCGGCAAGGCAAATAGAGCGGATCAAGCGGGTCATGTGAAGTCCCTTTCCTCAGTGCAGAGAGAAGCAAAAAGCCGTATCAATACGGGCAACAACACCTATCTTGCCTTGCCTCGCGCGATAGAAGGCACTTTGTTAACCGGTTTTACACAGCTTTGCCTGAACTTTGCCAAAGTTAGGGGCGGTTATCAACGCCGTGGCTTCACAACATGTGCTCCAAAAACGCCCGGGTGCGCGCGTGCTGCGGGTGGGCAAAAAAGTCGCGCGCCGGCTGCGCTTCGATCAACTCGCCTTGGTCCATGAACACCACTTTGCTGGCGACTTCACGGGCAAAACCCATCTCGTGCGTCACCACCAGCATCGTCATGTGCTCGTCGGCCAGTTGGCGCATGGTGCGCAGCACTTCGCCCGTCAGCTCGGGGTCTAGCGCCGAGGTCGGCTCGTCAAACAGCATCAGGTCTGGCTCCATCGCCAGCGCGCGGGCAATGGCGACACGCTGCTTTTGCCCGCCCGACAGGCGCGCTGGGTAGCTATCGGCTTTATTGCTCAGCCCGACTTTGGCCAGCAGCTCCAGCGCCTTGGGCGTGATGGCGTCGGCGGTCATGCCTTTGACCACCATTGGCGCTTCGATGATGTTTTGCAGCACGCTCAGGTGCGGAAACAAATTGAAGTGCTGAAACACCATGCCCATCTTGCGGCAGATGCGGCGCGCTTCGCGCTCGGGGGCGTAGCTGCACTGGCCTTGGGCGTTGGTGCTGACCAGCGCTTCACCCTCAATGGTGATGCGGCCTTGGTCGATGGTTTCCAAGTGGTTCAAGCAGCGCAAAAAGGTGCTTTTGCCCGAACCCGACGGGCCAATCACCGCCAGCACTTCGCCTTTGTTAAGGCGCAGCGAGACGTTTTTCAGCACATGCAGGCGGCCAAAGTGCTTGTCTATGCCTTGGGCATCGATCATCGGCGTGGCCTCATTAACTGGGCTATTAAGCGTCGTGGCGGGCATAGCGTCTCTCCAAATACTGGAAGCCCCAGGTCAGCACCAAGGTCATGGTCAGGTAAAAAGCCGCCGCGACGATGAACGGCGT
>JAGNUJ010000080.1:1733-6906 GCA_017987055.1 Giesbergeria sp. | reverse complement strand
CGGTCGATGTTGTAGAGCGCCGCCTCGGCCATCATCGGCGCGTCGGTGCCGGCAATTTGCACGGCAATCGGGCCGGGCTCGCCCTCGTGGTTGGCGCGGCGGCTGGTTTTGAGGCTGTCCCACAGGTCTTTGCGCGACGTCACCATCTCGCTGACCGCGTAGCCCGCCCCCAGCGCTTTGCACAGTTGGCGAAATGGCCGGTCGGTCACCCCAGCCATCGGGGCGACAAACAGCGGGTTTGCCAAGAAATAGGGGCCGATATGCATGGGTCAGGAGCGCGGGGCGGGGGAGCTGAAAAAAGAGGCGGCATTGTACCTGCACAAAATTTAGGCAACTTGCCAGCGCCCACTACACTCGCCGCTCTTATGGAAACTTGGTTGTTACACCTGCTTGATCTGCTGGCGCTGCCGCAGTTTGGCCTGAGCACGGTGTTTGTCGTCGCCTTCATCTCGGCCACTTTGCTGCCGCTGGGCTCAGAGCCGGCGGTGTTTGGGCTGGTCAAACTCAACCCGCATTTGTTTTGGCCGGCGGTTTTGGTGGCGACGGCTGGCAACACACTGGGCGGTGCCGTCAGTTGGTGGATGGGACTGGGCGCGCACAAGGTGGTGGACAAAGCCAAAGGCGCGCGCACCGAAGTGCAGGCGCTGGCGTGGCTGCAGCGTTTTGGGGCAAAAGCGTGTTTGCTCAGCTGGCTGCCCCTCGTTGGCGACCCGCTGTGCGCCGTCGCTGGCTGGCTCAAGCTGCCGTTCTGGCCGTGCATGGCCTATATGGCAGTGGGCAAGTTTTTGCGCTACTTCGTCATGACCAGCGTGCTGCTGCAGCTGTGGCCGGGCTTGTTAGCGCACTGAACGGCTTAAGCTGTTAGCGCCGGCAAGGTAGACACATCGACTGGCTGCGTGGTATCAATCTGCACCGCCAGCGCCAGCTCGTCCTCGGTCAGCGGCTCGCGGCGGGCGAGTTGCGCGGCCAGCACTTGCAGCGTTGCTTCAGATGCATCGCCGCCTTGCGCCAAGCGCTGCGCAACGCGCTGCTCAAGCACCGGCAGCGGCGCATCAAACGCCAAGATGGCAAACGGCACGGCTTTTTCCGCCGCCAACGCACTGAACGGCGCGCGCTGGCTGTGCGCCAAAAAGGTGGCATCGACCAGCACCGCAAACCCTGCGTCCAACAGCCGGCCAGACAGCGCCAGCAATTGGGCATAGGTGCGCGCGGTGACTTCAGTGCTGTAGAGGTTTTCGCTCAGCGCCGCGCTGCTGGCCGTCGCTGTCAAGCCAAACAGGCGTTTTCGCTCGACATCGGCGCGCAGGCGCACCATGCCGTGTGTCGCCACCAGTGGCGTCGTGCTGAAACTTTTGCCCGAACCCGACACCCCCTGCGCCAACCACAGCCCGCGCGGGCGCGGTTGGCACAGCAGCTCGGCCAGCGCCAAGTAGCGCTGCAGCTCGTGCAGGGCGGCCTCGGCCTCGTCTTGGGCTGACTGCTGCAGGCGAAAGCCCGCCACCATCGCCCTCACTAGCGCGCGATAAACCAAGTACCAGCGCAGCAGCTGCAGTCCATCGTAGTCGCCGCTGTGCTCGAGCCAGCCGTTTAAAAAGTGCCAGCCCAAGTCCGGGCGGCCACGCGCTTGCAAGTCCATACACAAAAAGGCGACATCGGCTATCGGGTCGATAAAGCGCAGCGCCTCGCTGAACTCAATGGCGTCAAACATCTGCGCGCCATCGCTCAATTGCACCAAGTTGCCCATGTGCAAATCGCCGTGGCATTCGCGCACGTGGCCCGCGGCTTTACGGGCGGCAAACAGCGGCGCCAAGCGCTCGCCTTCGCGCTGTGTCCACGCGTTGAGGGTTTGCAGCGTGCGCCGCTCGGCCTCGGGCAGCGCCATAGCAGCGAGGGTGTCAAGGTTGGTTTGCGACTGCTGGCGCACTATGGCGGCACTGCCAAAATCACTCTCATCCGGTGCCAGCGCGGCGCTGGCGTGCAACTGGGCGACGCGCTCGGCCAAGGCGCTCAGGTGCGCCGGCAGCAGCGTACCGGCATCGAGCTGCTCGGCCAGCAGCGCGCCGTCGGCAAAGCGCTGCATTTGCACGCCGTACTCCAGCACTTCGTCCTGCGGCTGCACATTGGCCAATGGCACTAGGCGCGGCGCGTGGGCGGGGGCAATTAATGCCACCACCGCCTCGTACAACTGCGGCGCAGTGCGGCGGTTGATGCGCAGCTCTTCCTCGCAAGCGTGGCGGCGCAGTGCCAGCGTGCCAAAGTCCAAAAACCCCAGCGATAGCGGCTTTTTAAACTTGAACACCTGCTCGCCCGCCAGCACTACCCACGAGATATGGGTTTCAACGCAGCGCGCGTCCAGCGCCAGCGCATGGGGGCCTTGCAGCAAAGACTGTAGCCACAGGGGATAGGCGTTCAAAGGTTCGGACATATTTAGACTGAGGTGGTTTTAATTTATTTTGATAGCTGCTAGCGCAGGTATCTATTGGGCTAGAGGCCGATTTGATTGTTATTTTGTCGTTATTTTGCGGCGCAGCCAGCGCATCAACAGGCTGACGATGGGAAGTTTTTCGTACAGCTCCTCGGCCGTGTCCCAATAGTCGCGGTGCAGCGAGACCAGGCCTTGCGGGTCAAACTGCAAATGCGTCGCGCCGCGAATGAACTGCTCATTGGCCATGCGTTTGTGGCGCAGGCGAAAGTAAAACTCCCAGACCAAAAACGCTTGGTCGCCCTGCACGATGCGCTGGGTGACGATAAAGCGCGGCTGCTCCATGCTGGCAAACATGTGCTCAAACACCCGCACGATGGCGGCGCTGCCTTGGATGTCATTGAACGGGTCTTTAAAGCGCGCGCCGCTGGCGTAACACTGCGCCAGCTGGGGCAGCAGCTCGGGCGAGATGCTTTCATACAACTGCGCCAAGCGGTTAACGCTAGCAGCGGTGCTCAAAGCAGTACTGGCGCTGCTGGCGACCGCAGCAGCGCCAGCAACAGACGAGATAGCCATCGTGGCAGTGAGGGTGGTGGAGTTCATAAACCTGTCAAGCGGTGTACTAAGGCGAAATACCAGCGATAAGGTAACACGCGCAGTAACTTGAGTATCACCGTGAAACGTTTGGGGAAATGCATTTCAAAGTCGCCCCGCGCCCAGCCGCGCAGCATCGCGTTGGCCGCCTGCGCAGGAGTCAGCAGGGCGGGCATGCGAAATTGGTTCTGCGCTGTCAGGGGCGTATCGACAAAACCCGGGCAGACCACGCTGACGCCGACGCCGTGCGGGCGCAGGTCCAAAAACAGCACTTCAGCCAAGTTGATCAGCGCCGCTTTGGTCGGGCCATAGGCCAAGCTTTGCGGCAGGCCGCTCCAGCCAGCAACGCTGGCGACGAGGGTGATGTGCGGCGCGTGGGTGCCGGCTTTAGCGGCGTTGAGCAACGCCGGTGTAACTGCCGCCAACACGTGCAGCGCACCGACCACATTGACCTGCTGGTGGCGCAGCAGCTCGGGCAGGTCGAGGTCGCTGGCGCGCATTGCCTTGTAGTAGCCAGCGCAGTAGCAAACCAAATCCAGCGGGCCGCTCGCCAGCAGTTGCTGTGCGGCGGCGGCGACGGCGGCGGCATCGGTCACGTCCAGCGCCAGCGCTTGGCTGCCGGGGTGCGCATCGACAAACGCTTGCAGCGGTGCCTGCTGGCGCGCCGAGACGCAGACCTGCGCGCCGCGTGCGTGTAGCGCCTCGGCCACGGCGCGGCCAATGCCGCTGGAAGCACCAATCAGCCAGACGCGCTGGCCGCGCCAGTCGGTGATGCGGGGGTTGAGCGCCACGGCATCACTCCTTGGTGAACGACAGGGTCAAGTCGCCCAGCTGCACGCCCCATTTGCTCATGGTGGCGCGGTTGAGCAGCACTTTGTCGTCCACCAAAAACATCCAGTCATCCAACTGCACGTCGTAGGTGGTGCCGTCCACCGGCAGGCGCAGGGTGTAGCTCCAGTGGAAGGCGTTGCCAGCGGTTTGGCCTTGGGCCTCGCCGACCACGTCGTCGGCGCGGCCGCTGTAGCGGCCATTGGCATGTTTGGTCAGGCGCCAAATGCGCCGCTCAGTGCTGCCGTCTGAGTAGCTGAAGGCCTCGTCGAGCACGCCCTCGTTGCCCTGCCAGTGGCAGTCCATCACCACCGTGAAACGCCGCGCCACAGCGCCACCGCGTTTTTGGAAGATGCCGTGGGCGCGCACGCGGCCATTGAAGTAGTGGTCCAGCTCCAGCAGCGGGCGCTCTTGGGCGTAGTCAGCGGGCTGGGGACTGGC
Organism: Giesbergeria sp.; assembly: GCA_017987055.1. Classification (GTDB taxonomy): domain Bacteria; phylum Pseudomonadota; class Gammaproteobacteria; order Burkholderiales; family Burkholderiaceae_C; genus Simplicispira. Next base: position 2,621 of record JAGNUJ010000080.1, on the reverse strand, counting down.
GCAGCCGGACAAACCGGCCAGAGCGCCCAAGCCCGCAGCGGCGCTGAGCAACAGGTGGCGACGCGGCAGGCGGGTGGTATTTGTATTCACAACAGCATTCCTTCAGGTGGTGCCGGGTGCTCGGCCCGGTGGATGAACAAGCCATACAGCAGCGCCGCCGCCAGCAGCTTGAGCGCACACGGCAGCAGCGCGTAGCCCCAAGACAAGTGCGCCAACGCTTGTAGGTCTTGGCTGCCGGGCGCGTAGCCAGCCCATTGCAGCAGCGGCAGCGCCGCGCCGGCGGCCAGCGCCAAGTTGAGTTTGGTCGCCAGATTCCACCAGCCCAAATACGCGCCGTCGTGCTGGCCTTGCGCGCCTTGGCGCTCGACCAAACGCGCCAGCAGCGCGCCGGGCACCGCCAAATCCGCGCCCAGCGCCACGCCGGTCAGCGCGCAAATCACGGCAAAGGCCAGCACTTGGCCGCTGCCCAAGCCCGCCGTCCAGCCAAAGCACAGCACCGCCAGCAACATGCCGGCCAACCAAGTGCGCTCTAGGCCAAAGCGGCGAAACGCGGCGACCCGCAGCGGTGCCCACAGGGCAGACTCGCCCGTCTGCCCCAGACCAGACGGGCGCAGCGCCTTGGGTGGGCGCGGCGCGTAGCACAGCGCCCACCAGCCCAAGGCCAGCGTCAGCGCCAAAACGGCCAACATGGCGGCCGGCCCCCACGCCACCGACAGCGCGCTGGCGGCAATCACGCCGACCAAGCCCAGCCCCTCACGCCACGCAACGATGCGGCTGCGCTGCACCGCGTCGCCCCCTAAGCGTACGCCCCACGCTTGGTGGGCAATCACCAACTGGCTGTGCGCCACGCTGGTCAGCAGCAAGCCAGCGACCAGCCACAGCGCCAGC
>JAGNUJ010000080.1:0-1633 GCA_017987055.1 Giesbergeria sp. | reverse complement strand
CAGCCCGAGTTGGTCGGCGTAGTAATGCGGCAGCACCACATACAGCGCCAGCGCAGCAAACGCCAGCGGCAGCCCGAGCAAGCCATAGCGCAGACCCGCCTGCCACGGCAAAGACGCCGTAGCAACGTCTGCCGCCGCCAAAACCAAGCTATTGACCGGTATTTTAAGCATCAAAACAGCCTCTAGCCCAACAAATACGGGCGCTAGCAGCTATGGTTTTTAATCTTTGACCAGCGTGTACTGCACCACGTCGATGTTGGCGGTGTCAAACGAGGCTTCGCAGTACGCCAAATAAAACTCCCATGTGCGCTGAAACGCTGGGTCAAAGCCCTGCGCTTGCACGGCGGCGCGTTGCTGGGCAAAGCGCTGGTGCCAGCGGCGCAGCGTCTCGGCGTAGTCCGGACCAAAGGAGAAAGATTGCGTGACGCGCAAACCAGCCTGCTCGGCAGCGGCTTTGAAGCGCGCTGGGCTGGGCAAGCAGCCGCCCGGAAAAATATATTGCTGGATGAAGTCGGTGCCGCGCACGTAGCGCTCAAACAGCGCGTCCTTGATGACGATGCTTTGCACGCAGGCACGCCCGCCGGGTTTGAGCAAGCGCTGCAGCGCGCCAAAGTAGCTCGGCCAGTACGACTGGCCGACGGCTTCGACCATTTCAATCGAGCAAATCGCGTCGTATGCGCCCGCGCTGCCCAGCTCAATGTCACGGTAGTCCTGCAAGCGCAAATCCACTTGCGCGGCCACGCCCGCTTGCTCGGCGCGGCTTTGGGCGTAGGCCAGTTGCTCGCTCGACAGCGTCACGCCGGTCACGTGCGCCTGAAATTCGCCCGCGCCCATTTCGGCCAGCGCGCCCCAGCCACAGCCAATCTCTAGCACCCGGCTGCCCGGCTGCACGCCGGCGCTGTGCAAGGCGCGGCGCACTTTGGCGTTTTGCGCTTGCGTCAGGTCGCCTTGCAGGTTGCCCTCAAACCACGCGGCCGAGTAATTCATGCTCGGGTCCAGCCACAGGCGATAAAAGTCGTTGCCCAAGTCGTAGTGCGCGTGGATGTTGCGCCGGCTGCCAGCGCGGGTGTTGCGGTTCAGCAGGTGGCGCAGTTGGTAGGCCAAACGCCCCCACCACGCGCCATAGACCAAGGACTCCAGCGCCTCGCGGTTGGCTATCAGCAGCTTGAGCAACTCGGCCAAGTGCGGCGTGCTCCAGTCTTGGGCGATGTAGCCCTCGGCCAAGCCGATGTCGCCCGAGCGCGCGACGGCAGAAAACACCTTCCAGTTGTGCAGGCGCAGATTGGCGGTGGGCATAGTGCCGCTGCCCAAACGCAGCGTGCGACCGTCGGGCAGCTCCAGCAGCAGCGTGCCGTGCTCTAAGCGCTGCAACAAGCGCACGCCAGCGCGGGCGGCGCGCGGCATATCGGCCAGCAGGTCGGTGGATACGCCGCTGCAGTGCTCCAGCGCAGAGGCAGTCATATTTTTGAGGGTGGAGGTGTTCATGGTCAGCTTCAGTGGGGTGGCGATGAAGAGCGGGTGACGGCCTGCGCCGGCGGCGGCGGTTTGCTGTGAAACGGCGCGCGCTTGATCCACAACAGCAGCGCGTGCCAGTGGATACGGGTGATAACGGCCAGCGTCAGCAGCGGATAGC
>JAGNUJ010000017.1 GCA_017987055.1 Giesbergeria sp. | reverse complement strand
TAAAGGGTTAAATGCCCAGCATCAGCTGGAGGTTTTGCACCGCTGCGCCGCTGGCGCCTTTGCCCAAGTTGTCCAGACGCGCAATCAGCACCGCTTGGCGATAGGTCTCGTTGCCAAAGACGCGCAGTTCCAACTGGTTGGTGCCGGCCAAGGTGTCGGCTGCCAATTTGCCGTCGTCGGTGGCGGGCAGCACTTGGACCCATTGCTCGGGCGTGTTGGTGGCGGCGTAGTGCGTGGCCAGCGCGTGGTGCAGGTCGGCGGCCGTCGGCGCGCCGGGCAGCAAGTCCAAATGCAGTGGCAGTTGCACCAACATGCCTTGGGCAAAGTTGGCCACCGCCGGGATAAAGATCGGGCGGCGCGTCAGGCCGGTGTAGTGCAGGATTTCGGGGATGTGCTTGTGCGCCAAGCCCAGCGCGTAGGCTTCGTAAGGCGCAGCACTGCCAGCTTCGTAGGCTTCCATCATCGGGCGACCGCCGCCGCTGTAGCCGCTGACCGAGGGCAGCGACAACCCAAAATCTTTCGGCACCAAGCCGGCATCGACCAAGGGGCGCAGCAGCGCAATCGCGCCGGTGGCGTAGCAGCCAGGATTCGAGACGCGGCTGGCGCGGCGTACAGCGTCCAACTGGCCGGCGCACAGCTCGGGGAAGCCAAACACCCAGCCCGGCGCGGTGCGGTGGGCGGTGCTGGCGTCAATCACTTTGATGGTGCGACCGGTGGCCTTTTCAATCTCATCGACCATGGCGACGGTGTCGCGCGCGGCGTCGTCGTGCAGGCACAGGATGACGACATCGACTTCGGCAATCAGTGCGCGTTTGGCGTCGGGGTCTTTGCGCTGCTCGGGCGCAATGCTGACCAGTTGCACTTGCGCCATGCTTTGCAGGCGTTCGCGAATTTGTAAGCCAGTGGTGCCAGCTTCGCCATCAATAAAAATTTTGAACATGAATTACTCCAGCGCGGGTGGACTGTCAACGTGCAAAAGGTGTAAGTTTTTCACAACGTGCGATACGCCGCCGCATGATACATTCCACGGCTGCTATGCCCCCTGCCCGCCGCCAGACATCTCAACCATGGTAGCCGGGTGAAATCCAGTTCCTGAGAGAGACCTCATGAAGATTCACGAATACCAAGCCAAGGAAATCTTGCGCAATTTTGGCGTGCCCGTTCCACGTGGCATTCCCGCTTTCACCGTTCAGGAGGCCGTAGAAGCGGCCCAAAAGCTTGGCGGCCCGGTTTGGGTTGTTAAAGCCCAAATCCACGCCGGTGGCCGTGGTAAAGGTGGTGGCGTCAAAGTTGCCAAAACCATTGATGACGTCAAGCGCATGGCTGGCGAGATTTTGGGCATGCAGCTCAAAACCCACCAAACTGGCCCTGAAGGCCAGAAGGTGCGCCGCCTGTACATCGAAGACGGTGCCGACATCCAGAAGGAATACTACGTCTCGCTGGTGACCGACCGTGCGACGCAAAAAGTCGCTTTCATCGCCTCCAGCGAGGGCGGCATGGATATTGAGGAAGTGGCGCACGCTACTCCCGAGAAAATCATCACCGAATTTATCGATCCCCTGACCGGTCTAGGTGCTGAACAAGCAGCCAAAATTGCCAACGGCATCGGTCTTCCAGCGGAGTCCACCGCGCAAGCAGTCGACATCTTCCAAAAGCTGTACCAGTGCTACATGGACACCGACGCGTCGTTGGTCGAAATCAACCCACTCAACCGCAACAGCAAGAATGAGCTGATGGCGCTGGACGCCAAGTTCAACTTTGACCCGAACGCGCTGTTTCGCCACGCCGATATCGTGGCTTACCGCGACTTGGACGAAGAAGATCCGGCTGAAGTCGAAGCGTCGAAATTCGATCTGGCCTACATCAGCTTGGACGGCAACATTGGCTGCTTGGTCAATGGCGCTGGTTTGGCGATGGCCACCATGGACACCATCAAGCTGTTTGGCGGCGAGCCAGCCAACTTCTTGGACGTCGGCGGCGGCGCAACCGCTGAGAAAGTGACCGAAGCCTTCAAGATCATGCTGGCGAACAAGAACGTCAAGGGCATCTTGGTCAACATCTTCGGCGGCATCATGAAGTGCGACACCATTGCCACTGGCGTGATTGCTGCCTGCAAGGCCGTCAACCTGTCGGTGCCACTGGTGGTGCGGATGAAGGGTACCAATGACGAGCTGGGCAAGAAATTGCTGGCCGACTCGGGTCTGCCCATCATCTCGGCCGACACCATGGCCGAAGCGGCCACCCAGATCGTTGCTGCTGTCAAGTAAGCCCGGAGAACATATATGTCGATCTACATCAATAAAGACACCAAGGTCATCACCCAGGGCATCACGGGCAAGACAGGCCAATTCCACACGGAAAAGTGCCAAGAATACGCAAACGGCAAGAATGCTTTTGTCGCTGGCGTGAACCCCAAGAAGGCCGGCGAGTCGATCTTCAACATCCCAATCTACGCATCGGTCAAAGAAGCCGCGCACCAAACTGGCGCTACCGTGTCGGTGATTTACGTGCCACCGGCTGGCGCTGCTGCTGCTATCTGGGAAGCGGTTGAAGCCGACTTGGACATGGCCATTTGCATCACCGAAGGCATTCCAGTGCGCGATATGCTGGAAGTGCGCAACAAAATGCGTGCCAAAGAAGCCGCTGGCGGCAAAAAGACGCTGCTGCTGGGCCCTAACTGCCCCGGCATCATCACCCCCGACGAAATCAAAATCGGCATCATGCCCGGCCACATCCACCGCAAGGGCCGCATCGGCGTCGTCTCGCGCTCGGGCACGCTGACGTATGAAGCCGTGGCGATGCTGACCGAAGTCGGCCTGGGCCAGTCCACTGCCGTCGGCATTGGTGGCGACCCGATCAATGGTCTGAAGCACATCGACGTGATGCGCGCCTTCAACGACGACCCCGATACCGATGCCGTCATCATGATTGGCGAAATCGGCGGCCCCGATGAAGCCGAAGCCGCCATGTGGTGCAAAGCCAACATGAAAAAGCCTATCGTCGGCTTCATCGCTGGCGTCACGGCCCCTGCGGGCAAGCGCATGGGCCACGCCGGTGCGCTGATCTCTGGCGGTGCCGATACGGCCGATGCCAAGCTGGCTGTCATGGAAGAGTGTGGCTTTATCGTCACGCGCAACCCGTCTGAGCTGGGCCACCTGCTCAAGGCTCAGCTGAAGTAAAAGCAGCGCGCGCTTGCGTGTCTTTATCAGCGCCTGCGGCTTCGGCTACAGGCGCTTTTTTATTGTGGCGTGCCGCAAACAGGCACTTCAACCCGCGCAAGCCCTCGTCTATGATGCAGGCCGCAACGTCAACGAGCACTTCTACATGGCTGATTCTTCTCATGCGGCGATGGATACAGCTGCGCTGTTGGCTCTTATCGAAACCCCCGAACCGGATCCTCCGGCGGTATTGAGTGCCACGCCATGAAGTACGAATTTTTTGCCCGCACCGATACCGGCCGCGTCCGCAGCAATAACGAAGACGCGGTCTGTGTCGATGCCGAGGCCAATATCGCCGTGTTAGCAGATGGCATGGGCGGTTACAGTGCAGGCGAAGTAGCCTCTCGTATGGCCACCGACTTCATCCGCACCGAAATGTCCCGTTGGCTAGGCCAGTCCACCGTGCCGCCCTCGGGCTCAGACATTCGCCGCGCGCTGGAAATTTGTGTCGATAACGCTAATCAGGCGATTTATGACGCCGCCTTGACCAATTTTGATTACGCTGGCATGGGCACTACCTTGGTGGTCGGTGTATTGAGTGGAGAGCGGCTGGTGCTGGGTCACGTCGGCGACTCGCGTTGCTACCGCTGGCGCGCGGGCGTGCTCAAGCAACTCACGCGCGATCATTCTTGGCTGCAAGAACAAATCGACGCAGGACTGATGACGCCCCAGCAAGCGGCGGTGTCGTCGAGTCGCAATTTGGTGACACGCGCTCTCGGTGTCGAGCCGGTAGTAGAGGTGGAAATCAATGAATTCAAAATGGAGTCGTATGACTTGTTGCTGCTGTGCTCGGACGGCTTGAGCGAAATGCTCAATGCTGATGAAATTGTGGCGGTGCTGGGCAGCAACGAGACACTCGAAGAAAAAGCCAACCGCTTGATTGCGGCAGCCAATGCCAATGGCGGGCGCGACAACATCAGCGTGCTGCTGGTCCAAGCCGGGCAAGCCGAGCGCAAACCCGGTCTCATCTCGCGCTGGTTGCAAGCGGCCTAAGCGCCCCCGAATCCAGCGAATTGAGCGAGATTTCCCACCATGCATGACAAAAATTACAAATTCAGGAGTTGGCTGTGCCCAAAATGATCGTTTCGATTGACGGCGTCGTCATCAAAGAAGTTGAAATCAGCCAAGAGCGCACCACGCTGGGGCGGCGGCCTTACAACGACATCGTCATTGACAACCTCGCCGTCAGCGGTGAACACGCGGTGGTACACCTGCACGCGGCCAGCGGCATTGTCGAAGTCGAAGACATTGGCAGCACTAACGGCACCTACGTCAACGGTAAAGCTGTGCAGCGCCAAGCTCTGCGCAACGGCGACACCATTGAGATTGGCAAATACAAGGTGCGTTTTTTAAGCGAAGAGGAAAACCACAACTACGAAAAAACCATGGTTTTCAAGCCCGGCATGGTGCCGCCTCGAGCAGCTGCGGCTGCGGTGCAAACACCCACGTCGGCACCAATGCCCATGCCGCCGACACCCATGCCGCCACATGCGACGCCGCCGCAAATGGCAGCGATTCGCGTGCTCTCGGGCGCTGCGGCCGGGCGCGAGGTGCTGTTGACCAAAGTGGTCACCACCATCGGCAAGCCCGGTGTGGCGGTCGCCTCGATCACCCGGCGCCACCACGGCTTTGTGCTGGCGAATGTCGAAGGCCCGGAGATGCCGGCGCTCAACGGCGGCGCCATTGGCAGCGAGCCAGTGACACTGAAAAACGGCGATCACTTGGAGCTGGCGGGCACCACCATGCAGTTTGTGCAGGGTTGAGCGGATTTGATGCTATGATTTTCATAGCTATAACCGCACGTATCCATTGGGCTAGAGGCTGTTTTGACTCTTATTTTAGGGCTTATTTCAGCCAGCCGCGCTTGCGGAAGTACCACATCGGCCCCAGCGCGCTGGCCAGCATGATGCCCAGCGCATATGGGTAGCCCATCGCCCAGTCCAGCTCGGGCATGTACTTGAAGTTCATGCCGTAGATGCTGGCAATCAAGGTCGGCGGCAGCAGCGCCACGCTGGCCACCGAGAAAATCTTGATGATTTTGTTCTGGTTGATGTTGATGAAGCCGACAGTGGCGTCCATCAAAAAGTTGATTTTGTCGAACAAAAACGCCGTGTGGCTGTCGAGCGATTCGATGTCGCGCAGAATTTGCCGCGCTTCTTCAAACTGCTCGGCGTTGAGCATTTTGCTGCGCATCATGAAGCTGACGGCGCGGCGCGTGTCCATCACGTTGCGCCGAATGCGCCCGTTCAAGTCCTCTTGGCGCGCAATGGCGCCCAGCACCTCGCCGGCGCGCGCGTCGGTCACGTCGCCCGAGAGCACTTGGGTGCTGACTTTTTCTAGGTCGTCGTAAATGCCTTCGAGCGTGTCGGCCGAGTATTCGGCGTCGGCGTCAAACAGTTTGAGCAGCACCTCGCGCGCATCCTCGATCAGCCCCGGCGCGCGCCGAGCGCGCAGGCGCAGCAGGCGAAACACCGGCACATCTTCATCGTGGATGGAAAACAGCACGCCCTTGCTGCGCAGATCGGGGTTGGTCAGATTGAGGATGAAGGCGACACGCACCGAGCGCGGGTGGTCGTGGTCGTCAATCAGAAAGTCGCTGCGAATGTGCAGCTCGCCGTTGTCTTCTTCGTAAAAGCGGGCAGATTCTTCGATGTCCTCGTCCATCGCGTCTTCGGGGATGGACAGGCCGTAGTACTGGGTCACCCAGCGCTTTTCGTCCACCGTCGGCGATTCGAGGTCGACCCAAATGGGTTGAAATTGGGACAGCTCTTCTAGGGATTCGATCTCTTCTTGAAAGAGTCGCCCATTGGCAAGCGTAAAGATGTTGAGCATGGCTCACTCCCTGAGTGGAACGGTCGGTAGCGGGGGGGATGACGTGGCGCGCTTTCAACCCCCGACGACGGTTCTGGGAGCTGAAAGCTACCGACTGGGGTAGGTTTCCATGGCTTTCTTGGGCAAAAACGTGAATTGCGAATTATCGCACTGCCCCAGGCAAACCCTTGTGCCGCAGCGCATCGCCGCTCAGGGAGGCAGCTGCTGCGCCAGCGCTTTGGCGCGGCACAGGTCGTACCACGTGGCAGCTTTGGCAGCTGGCGCGCGCAGCAGGTAGGGCGCGTCGTACGTCACTACCGCTGGCAAGTTGGCGACGCGGTGGAGCAGCAGGCGCAACTGGCCCAACGGCTCGCTGCGCCCGAGCACAGTGCGCGCGGCGCGCCCCATGAGCAGCAAGATGGCGGGTTGCACCTCGGCGACAGCGTCGCTCAGCGCTTGGTTATAGGTGCTGGCGGTAGTGGCGCTAGTGGTGGCTGATGCCTCTGCCGCTACCGGTGTCAGCAGGCAGATGAAGACCTGCGGCTGCTGGCGCAGTCCCAGCGCATACAACATGTTGTCAAGCAAGTTGCCCGCGTCGCCGGCCAGCGGGTGGCCATCGGTGACGCCTTCGGCCACCAGCAGCCAACGTGGAGCGCTGGTGGTCGATGGTGTGGCTGGAGCAGCTGCGATGGCGGCGTCTGGGTACAGCGGCTGGGGCGGTTGCAGCACCCAATTGAGCTGGGCGCTGGCAGGCGCAGTGATAGAGGCACTGACGGGTGCGCTAGCGGTGTGCGTTGTTGTGTGCGCTGGTACAGCGTTTGGCGCATTGACAGTTGCAAGAGTGGCCGCCGCAGCCGGTGCCACCAGCACTGCCACCGGCTTGGGCGACCAGACCTGTACGCCCATTTCTTCCAGCATTGCGCGTTGGCGCGCATCGAGGTTCAGACTCACAGGGCGTAACTCATAACGATGGCATCTTCGCGTTCTGCGCTGGCACTGGGGTAGTAGCGCTTGCGCTCGCCGACGCGCTGAAAACCGTATTTTTCATAGACTTGGCGCGCGCGCAGGTTGCTGACGCGCACTTCCAGCCACAGCCACTGCGCGCCGCGCCCGCGCGCCCACAGCGCCAGCGCGTCCAGCAGCACCACCGACCAGCCTTGCTGCTGAAACTCGGGTGCCACGGTGATGTTGAGCAGGTGCGCTTCTTCCACGCCGGGCATGGCGACAAAGTAGCCAATCAGTTGGTCGCCGCCCAGCAGCAGCTCGATTTGGTAACCACTGGCCAGCGAGTCGGTGAAGTTGCCGCGCGACCACGGGTGCGAATAGGCGCGCTGCTCGACCGCCATCAAGGCGTCAAGCTGACCGGGCTGCTGCAGCGAGAGCAGCTCCAGCCGCGCTTGATCGGCTTGGGGGGTGCTGGCATATTGGCTCAGGAGGTTGGCGGCTTTCATGGCTGGGCACTGGTCAGTGCTGCGACTGCCAGCTGCGATGCGCGTTCGTCAGCGCGCTCTTGGGTGGTTTTGGCGACTTTGTTGCGGATGTAGCGCGGCAAAGCCTCTGCTGCGGGTACTGCACCGCCTGCAGCCAGCAGCGCGGGCGCCAAGTGCAGCAGGGCGCTGGCATTGGGCAGGGCGTGCAAATGGATGGCACCGGGTGCCAAGCGCTCGCCATACGCCGCTTGCGCATTGCCGACGACACGCCAGCCGGGCGGCACCTGCAAAGCTTCGGGTGCGCACAGGCCAAAGTTCCCGTCATCGCCTGTGCTGTTGTCGCCATCTTTGTCACTTGCGATGCCTAGCCAAGCACCATCTTGCCATTGGTAGCGCGCCCAATAGACCTCGTTCATGCGCGCATCGAGCACCGCAATAACTTCGGTGCAGCCATATTGCTGGCGTGCCGCTTCAGCCACGGCAGCCAAGGTATCGATCGGCAGCACTGGCACGCCGCGCCCGCCACCCGCGCCAAAGGCCAGTCCTTGCGCTACAGCGCAGGCGGTACGCAGCCCGGTAAACGAGCCCGGCCCCCGGCCAAAGGCGATGGCGTCCAAGTCGCCCAGCGCAAGCCCCGCCTCGGTCAGTAGGTGGCAGATAGCGGGCAGCAGCATCGCTGAAGCCTGCGCGCCACCGGGGCCGTTGTGCTGCCACTGTGCAGCATCCCGCGCCACGGCGATGGACAGGTTGTCGGTGCTGGTGTCAAAGGCAAGCAGGTTCATAACGCAGAGGTCTCAAAAAGCAAGCCAGCAATTATCGGTGCCCCTACACTCGGTGCCATGTCTTTGTCCCTTGCACTTGTTTCTGTTTCGTTCTTGCGCCGCGTGGTGAGTGCGGGTGTGGGTGTCGGCCTTGCTGCGCTCAGCGCGGCCACCACCGTGGCGGCGCAAACTGCGGCGCCGTTGCCGCCCGCCGTAGAGGCCGCGCTGGCCCGCGCCAAGGTGCCGCGCGAGGCCGTCTCTCTGCTGGTATTGCCCGCCCAAGGCACCGGCGCGCCGCGCTTGGCGCACCGGGCGCAGGAGCCGATGAATCCGGCTTCGGTGATGAAGCTGGTGACCACCTTTGCCGGCTTGGAGTTGCTCGGCCCGGCCTATGTCTGGCAAACGCCGGTCTATATCGATGGCACCGTACACGACGGCACCTTGCGCGGCAACGTCTATCTGCGCGGCCAAGGCGATCCCAAACTGGTGATGGAGCGGCTGTGGCTGCTGCTGCGCCGCTTGCAAGGCCAGGGCATTGAGGACATCCACGGCGACATCGTGCTGGATCGCTCGGCCTTTAGCGTCCCCGGCCACGACGCAGCGCAGTTTGATGGCGAGCCGCTGCGCCCCTACAACGCCGCGCCCGACGCGCTGCTGCTGAACTTCAAATCGGTGGTGATGGGCTGGGTGCCCGACACCGCCGCCGGTGTAGCGCGCGTGCAGTGGGATCCACCACTAGCCGGTGTACGACTGCCGCGCAGCGTGCCGCTGGCTCCGGCGGGCACGGCGTGTGGCGACTGGCGTGCCAGTCTGAAAGCTGAATTGGCCAACCCAACGCGCTTTACTTTTGCCGGCGCGTACCCGTCAAGCTGCGGCGAACGCCAATGGGCAATTGCCTATGCCGACCCCGGTGCCTACGCCGCCCGCGCTATCGCTGGGATGTGGGGCCACATGGGCGGCACGCTGACCGGCACGGTGCGCAATGGCACGGTGCCGGCGGGTTTGTCGCCGATTTTTAGCAGCAGCTCACCCGCGCTGGCCGAGGTGGTGCGCGATATCAACAAATACAGCAACAACGTCATGGTGCAGCAGCTGTTTTTGACCTTTAGCCTGCAGCAAAACGGCTTGGGCAGCATGGACGCTTCGCGCGCGGTGTTGCAGCAGTGGTGGCGCAAGCGCTTTGGCGAGTTGGAGATGCCCATCGTCGATAACGGCGCAGGTCTGAGCCGCGAGGCGCGCATCAGCGCCCAGTCGCTCGCAAAGATGCTGCAGGCAGCGTGGGCCGCGCCGGTGATGCCAGAGCTGGTGGCGTCGCTGCCGGTGGTCGGGGTGGACGGCACGCTGCGACGCAGCCAAAGCAGCGCCACCGGCAGCGCCCACCTAAAGACGGGCAGCCTGCGTGACGTCTCTGCCGTGGCCGGCTATGTACACGCCGCCGACGGCCAGCGCTATGTGCTCGCAGCCATGATCAACCACGCCAACGCGCAAGCCGCCCGCCCGGCGCTGGATGCGCTGATCGACTGGACAGCGCGCCTGCCCGGCGCGGTGCAAAAATAAGCGGCGAAGGCGGCGGATATCAAAAATAATAGCTGCTAACGCACTTGTTTAAAGGGCTAGAAGCCAAAAACAGCATAAATTAGCACCGCTAGCAACAGCATGTGATTTCAAACCTGATTGACCTCACGCGCCATTTGACACAGCACTTTGGCGTGCTTGTCTGTGAGACCCAGACATAGGGTTTTGGTGCAATCTATGGCATAGATTTAGATTGATCTCTGAAACTATTCCCAGAGGAATTTATGGCGCGTCTATGCAATATTGGCAGTTATTTACGGTACGGCAGCATTGTGCATTTACCCTAAATTTCTACTTGGTATTCGCAACAAAATTCCAAAAAAACGTGTTCAAACTCGAGCATTTGTAAGACCCACCCAAGGTGGCTTTGTCCACACTCGTGGCATCGCTCAAGGGCGTGTCCTCGCGGCGCCAGCGCCAGCAGTTTGCGGACTTTCATCCGTGGCTCAAGCGCCAGGGGGGCTCTATGATGGCCGCCCTACTTTGCGTCCTCGTATGGCGGCGCGCCGATAAATATTCTTTGGCAATACATTGAAGAACCGCAAGCTCCCCATCAGCCCGCCTACGCCGCGCGCACTCTCACCCCCGGGCTCAACCCCGCGGCTTGTCGCGCATTGGGTGACAAAAACCACAAAACAGTGATTAACGACACTTTTTAGCCGCTGTTTTTCTAGTTTTTGTGCAGAATCTGTTTTTTAGTAGTGTGTAGGGTTGTTATTTGTTCTACACACCAAGCCTGCTCGCAGGGAAGGAATCAACGTGTTTTCAAAAACCATCAGCTTGGCCGTCTTAGCCGGCGCAGTCGCTGTGTTGGCTGGCTGCGCCACCAAATCGCCCATTCCTCTGGCAGAGAACTTTGAGCTGACCGTGCAGCCCAAAGTGCGCTCCGCTGGCCATTGGGATCTGCTCTCGCGTGACGTTGTGGCACAAACGCTGGAGACGCTGGAAAAAGCCGGCGTCGATCCAAATTCGCAGCTATACGTCTCCCTGCCGCCCAACCCAAGCGAATTTGACTCAGCATTTCGCGAATTTTTGATCACCAAGCTAGTGCAAACCGGCGCGGGTGTACGCCAAGTGCCCGACCCGGCGCTGCTGGAGGTGACCTACCACACCCAAGTGGTGCGCCACAACAGCGACCGCCCCCACTTCATTCCCGGCCAGTTCACCATGCTGGCCAGCGGCCTGATGGCGGCCTACGGCTTGCACGGTCAGCACCTTGACGTGAAGTTACTGGCCACGCTGGGCGTGACCTCAGCGGTGGACTACACCGCCAGCGTCTACACCGGCGGCCCGACCAACACCGAGATGATTTTGACCACCACCGTCACGCACGGCGGCCAATACATCGCCCGCAAAACCGATGTGTATTACCTCGAAAACGTCGATGCACCGCTGTTCATGCGCAACGGCTACCGCAACGTCAACATGAAGGTCGTAGCGCAATGAAGACCCCCTTTTTGATTACTACACTGGCCGCTGCCGCGCTGCTGGCGGGTTGCGCCAATAACGCCCCTCAAGTGCGCGTCGAACCAACCTACCAAGAGGCAGCGTCTAGCCCATTCATCCAAAGCAGCCGCGATGCCGTCGCCACGCTGACAGCGGGCTTTGAAATGTCGAGCTTGGGCACCGGCCCGGTGCTGGTGGCCACCGTGGTCAACGTCAACGATATGAGCCGCTCGGCACCGCTGGGGCGCACGCTGTCGGAGCAATACGCCTCGCACATGGCGGCTCTGGGCTTTAACGTCAAAGAGCTCAAGCTGCGCGGCGATGTCTTCGTCAAAGAAGGCGCGGGCGAGTTGCTGTTGTCGCGTGAAATCAAAGACATTGCGCGCAACCACAACGCGGCGATGGTGCTGGTGGGAACCTACTCAGCCGCCGCCAACTACACCTATGTCAGCCTGAAGCTGGTGCGCACCGAAGACAGCCGCATCGTGCGCGGCCACGACTACGCGCTGCCCAACGACCGCGACGTGCAACGCCTGCTGGCCGTGCCGCGCTAAGCGCCAGCACACCGCACTGCACTCAAGGCCGTCGATTGACGGCCTTTTTTTTCGTGCTGCTTCCGTGTGAGAATGGAAATTCACTTATCCAATGACTTCTATAGGAGCTTTCCATGTCGCTGCGCCGTGCTACCAAAATCGTTGCCACTTTGGGCCCTGCTTCCAGTGACCCCGCACTGCTGGAGCAAATGATTTTGGCTGGGGTGAATGTGGTTCGGCTCAACTTCAGCCACGGCAGCGCACAAGACCACATCGACCGCGCCGCTGCCGTGCGCGCCGCCTCGATGCGCGCAGGCCGCGAGGTCGCCATCATGGCCGACCTGCAAGGCCCCAAAATCCGCGTCGGCCGCTTTGCCGAGGGCAAAGTCCAACTAGAACAAGGTCAGCCCTTCATCCTTGATGCCTCACGTACCGAGCTGGGTGACTTGGCCGGTGTGGGTCTCGATTACAAAGAACTGCCGCGCGATGTCAAAACCGGCGATGTCTTGTTGCTTAACGACGGGCTGATCGTGCTGACTGTTGAATCCGTGCGAGGCGAAGCAGTCCACACCACCGTGCGTATTGGCGGCGAGTTGTCTAACAACAAAGGCATCAACAAACAAGGCGGTGGCCTGACGGCACCCGCACTGACCGCCAAGGACATGGACGATATCCGCACCGCGATGGACTTCCAAGCCGACTATGTCGCCGTGAGTTTTCCAAAAAACGCCACTGACATGGAGATGGCACGCCAACTGTGCAACGTCGCTGCCGCGCAATACAAACACAAGCCCGGCCTGATCGCCAAGATTGAGCGCGCCGAAGCGATTCCGCACCTCGAAGCCATCTTGCGCGTCAGCGACGGCATCATGGTGGCGCGGGGTGATTTAGCGGTGGAGGTCGGTAATGCAGCCGTACCGGCGCTACAAAAAAAGATGATCCGCATGGCGCGCCAGATGGACAAAGTAGTCATCACCGCCACGCAAATGATGGAAAGCATGATCACCAATCCAGTGCCGACCCGCGCCGAGGTCAGCGATGTGGCCAACGCGGTACTCGACGGCACCGATGCGGTGATGCTCAGCGCCGAAACTGCGGCTGGCAAATACCCACTGGAGACGGTTGAAGAAGTAGCCAAAATCTGCGCTGCAGCTGAAGCCGCCGAAGACAGCCAGCACGATGCCAACTTCACTGAGCGCAGCTTTGGCCGCATTGACCAGTCGATTGCTATGGGCGCGCTGTTCACTGCCCATCATCTGGGTGCCAAAGCTATCGTTGCTATGACCGACAGCGGTGCTACGGCGTTATGGATGAGCCGCCACCGCATCCATCTTCCTATCTATGCTCTGACGCCCAAAGTAGCCACTCAGCGCAAGATGGCGATGTACCGCAATGTACGCCCGCTGCTGATGGACACCAGCGCCGACCGCGATACCGCTTTAGAGCAGGCCGAAGGCCACCTCAAAATGCGCAATATCGTGCAAAGTGGCGACGTCTATGCCATCACCTGCGGGGAGCCAATGGGCGCACCCGGCGGCACCAATATGCTAAAAATCAGCCGCGTGATTTAAATTCTTAAGCGGCAACCGGCGTGCGCAATGCCTGTCGGTGCCGTAGTGCGCTGACTGTGGCATCGCACCACCACGCCGTCGTCCAGCACAACCAACCCGTCCACAGCGTGTGGCTCATAAAGTGGGCACCGCGCACTTGCTGGGCACCACCCAAAATCAAACCAGCTACCAAAGCACCGCCTAGACACCAACGCGCAGCCTGCGGTTGGCATCGGCGCAGGGCAAAGTAACCGCCGATAAAAGCAAAACCGGCTGAAGCATGACCGGCAGGAAAGCAGCGCCCCACACCGCCATCTATCACCCCTAAAGCCCAGTGCGAGGCATAGCGCGCCACGCCACCAAACTCGGCCAAATCCCAAGGACAACTGGTGGTGCTGAAATGCTTCAACACTCCCACTACGACCAAAGCCAGCAAAAGGCTCACTACCCATTGCAGGCGCTCTATCGCATCGATGCGCCGCAAAACTCCTATCGGCCACCACACGCCAAGCGCCAACAGCAACGCGAGCAACCACCCCAAGCGACGCGCGCCTTCGTGCAGTACTTCCACCAAAAACCGGTGCTCACGCAGCGTAAACCCGCCGCTACCGCCAAAAGCGTGCGCCCAAGCGCGATCCCAGCCCAAAGCATCCCACGCCAGCAAGCACAACAAACTGGCGAATGTCCAGATGGCATCAGAGGAAGCCGCGATACCGAGGAGTCGAGAACGACAAACAAATAAAGGTGGGCGCAAGTGCAGCATGGCGCAGACCATAGGTACACACGCTTAACCGCGCCTTAACGCAGTCGCACCAATGCGGCTAGATAGCGACAATGCCGACTATGCGAATTCTTGTAGTCGAAGACGATGCTGGCATTGCCAGCGGGCTGTGCAGCAACTTGCAGCAACGCGGTTATGCAGTCGATGTGTGCGATAGCGTGGCCAGCGCTTGGAGCGCCTTGCGCGCCGAGCACTTTGATGCCGTGCTGCTGGACTTGGGGCTACCTGACGGAGATGGCAGCGAGCTACTGCGTCGCCTGCGCCTGATTGCGCCCGCCACTGGCTCGGCAATAGTGACACTGCCTGATCCATCGACCCCCGTGCTCATCGTCACCGCCCGCGACCAAGTCCATCAGCGCATTGCGGGGCTAGACCAAGGTGCCGACGACTACCTGACCAAGCCGTTTGATGTGGATGAGCTTGATGCCCGTTTGCGCGCCCTGCTGCGCCGCTCGGCAGGTCGGGCATCGCCCACCATTCGCTACGGTGAGATCGAAGCCGATCCGGCAGCGCGCACGGTACGCCTGAGCGGGCAGCTGATCGATATGTCGCCGCGCGAATTTTCGGTGTTGCTGGTGCTGCTGGAAGCGCGCGGGCGGGTGCTGTCGCGCCAGCAAATCGAGGAGCGGCTGTACAACTGGCAGTCGTCCATCGACAGCAACGCGATTGAAGTCCACATCCACCACCTGCGCCGCAAGCTAGGCAGCCAGTGCATTCTGACCATGCGCGGCGTCGGCTATTTCATGCCTTGGGACAGTGCGCCCTAAACAGCACCCCATGAACAGCAGCGCCTCCATTCAGACGTCCCAACGGCCCTCGCTGACCCAGCACCTGTTGCTGTGGTCGCTGGGCGCGCTGGCACTGGTGTGGCTTAGCTTTGTAGTACTGGGCTACCAGACCGGCATCGAAGAAGCCGATGAGCTCACCGACGGCCACTTGGCCAGTGTGGCCGCCTTGCTGCTCAATGTGCGTGCCTCGCAAGAAGTGGACGCGGCGCAGAGCACGCCCCGCAGCGAGCTGCCGGGGCTGAAAAAGCACGACTACCAACAATCGCTCAGCGTCGTGCAATGGGATGCACAAGGGCGCTTGCTGCTGCTCAATGGCTCGGCTCCGCAGCCGCCGTTCAGCGCGGCCGAAGGCTTTGCCGATCTGCAGCTGGGCACCCCAGCAGCTGATGCCGCCACTTGGCGCAGTTTTTCGCAGTGGGATACAGCGCGCAGCCGCAAAGTCATGGTGCTGCTCAAGCTGGACGAGCGCGACGACTTGGCTCGCGACATTGCCGGCCACATGATCGAACCCGGCCTGTGGCTGCTGCCGGTGGTGGCGCTGGCACTGGGTTTGGCGTTGCGCCGGGGTTTACAGCCGCTGTACGCGCTGTCGCACGACGTCGCCGCGCTAGACGCCAGCAGTGCACAGCGCTTGGCACCGGGTCACGCTTGGCGTGAATTCGAGCCAGTGGTCGCCTCGATCAACACTTTGCTTGATCGCCAACAGGCTGCGCTCATCCGTGAGCGCCGATTAGCCCATGAAGTAGCGCACGAGCTGCGCACCCCTTTGTCTTCGATTTCATTACAGGCCAGCGCGTTGCGCGGTGGTTTAAGCGCCGATGCCCAAACCGAAGCGCTGACGCGCATTGGACAAGACGCATTGCGCGCCGGTCATGTGCTCAACCAGTTGCTAGCGCTGGCCCAGACCAGCCGAGCACAAATGCACGAGACAGCCAGACCGGTTGATCTAGTGGCGCTGGCACGCACCGTATGCGCCGACTACGTACAAGCGGCTTGGAAGCGCAATGACAAAATAGCAGTCACCGGCGCAAAGCAATTGATAGTTCAAGGGCATACCCTGCTGCTAGAGATAGCACTGCGCAATTTGCTAGAAAACGCTCTCAAACACACGCCGCCGCACACGTGCATTGAATTACAACTGGGCCACAGCATCAACGGTGCAGCTTGGGTGCAAGTATGTGACGATGGAGCGCGCAGCGGCGGAGCATCTACAGCGGCCGCTGCAGACAGTCTGCACCTTGGCCACGAAATCGTTGCTCGCGTGGCCCAAGCCCATGGTGCGCAATTTAGCCCCACGCCGACACCAGCGCCGACACCGTTTACCACCTGCTACCGCATCGCGTTTGCCAGCGCTAAGGCCGCTAGTCGCGGGGCGTGACGGGTAAACTCGCCGCCTATCAAGCAGCACCCCAGCGGCTATCCAACGCCCATCCCAACACCCTACTGAAAGGATTAATCCATGTCCCTCGTCTCCATGCGCGAACTGCTCGACCACGCAGCTGAAAATGGCTATGGCATTCCCGCCTTCAACGTCAACAACTTGGAGCAAGTGCAGGCCGTGATGGCCGCAGCCGACGAAACTGGCTCGCCGGTGATCTTGCAAGCCAGTGCCGGCGCGCGCAAATATGCGGGCGAGTCCTTCATCAAGCACTTGATCTTGGCGGCGGTCGAGGCCTATCCGCACATTCCGCTGGTGATGCACCAAGACCACGGCCAAAGCCCGGCCATCTGCCAAGGCGCGATTGACTTGGGCTTCTCGTCGGTGATGATGGACGGCTCACTCGAAGCCGACGGCAAGACCATTGCCAGCTACGAGTACAACGTCGAAGTGACACGCAAAGTGGTCGAGATGGCACACAAAGTCGGCGTCACGGTCGAGGGCGAATTGGGCTGCTTGGGCTCGCTCGAAACCATGCAAGGCGACAAAGAAGACGGCCACGGCACCGACGCCGTGATGACGCGCGAGCAAATGCTGACCGACCCCGAGCAAGCCGCCGACTTCGTCCAGCGCACGCAACTGGACGCGCTGGCGATTGCCATTGGCACCAGCCACGGCGCTTACAAGTTCTCGCGCAAGCCCACCGGCGACATTTTGGCGATTGACCGCGTGCAAGCCATCCACGAGCGCATTCCCAACACCCACTTGGTGATGCACGGCTCCTCGTCGGTGCCGCAAGACCTGCTGGCCATCATCAACCAGTACGGCGGCAACATGAAGCAAACCTACGGCGTGCCAGTCGAAGAAATCCAAAAAGCCATCCAATTTGGCGTGCGCAAGATCAACATCGACACCGACATCCGTTTGGCGATGACTGGTGCAGTACGCAAATTCTTGGCCGAGAACCCCGACAAGTTTGACGCGCGCGAATGGCTCAAGCCCGCCCGCGAAGCCGCCAAGGCGATTTGTAAGCAGCGCTACCTCGAATTCGGTTGCGAAGGCCAAGGCGCAAAAATCAAGGGCTACAGCTTGAGCGACATTGCCGCGCAATACGCCGCTGGCACGCTGGCACAAGTTGCCCGTTAACGCAAAAAAGCGCTAAAAATAAACCCAGTAACCCGATGGTGGCAGCACTGTCGGGTTTTTTTATGCGCTGATAAAAAAAATAGCTGCAGAGTTCCCGCAACAGCCCACAAATTTTCCAGACAGAAAAATTCTTCATGTAAGCTTAGGGTCAGTAAGTAATACCACTGATACCCAGCGAGGAGTAAACATGTTGATAGGTGTGCCGAGCGAGACTATGCCGGGAGAAACGCGGGTAGCCGCGACCCCAGAGACAGTAAAAAAACTCAAAGCCCAGGGCCACACCTTGCGTGTGCAATCCGGCGCTGGCATTGCTGCTAGCGTCACCGATACGGCCTATGAGAGCGCAGGTGCCGAGATCGTGACACAGGCCGAGGCTTGGGCAACCGACTTATTAATCAAAGTACGCTGCCCGACGCCGGAGGAAGCACCCCAATTGCGTGCTGGTAGCACTGTGGTCGGCATGCTCAACCCATTTGATGCTGCGGGTCTGCAGCTGCTGGCCAGTGCTGGCGTCACTGCCTATGCCTTAGAGGCCGCACCGCGCACCACCCGGGCGCAAAGCATGGACGTACTCTCATCCCAAGCCAACATCGCCGGCTACAAGGCGGTGATGATGGCTGCAGACCGCTACCAGCGCTTTTTCCCGATGCTGATGACCGCCGCTGGCACCGTTAAGGCAGCGCGTGTGGTGATTTTGGGCGTTGGCGTGGCTGGCCTGCAGGCGATTGCCACCGCCAAGCGCTTGGGCGCAGTGATTGAAGCCTCCGACGTGCGCCCAAGCGTCAAAGAGCAGGTCGAATCTCTGGGTGGCAAGTTCATTGACGTGCCCTACGAAACGCAAGAAGAAAAAGACGCGGCGGAAGGTGTCGGCGGCTATGCCCGCCCCATGCCGCAAAGCTGGCTGGACCGGCAAAAAGCTGAAGTCGCCAAGCGCGTAGCGCTAGCTGACATCGTCATCACCACTGCCCTGATTCCTGGCCGCGCTGCGCCAGTGCTGGTCACCGAAGACATGGTCAAGTCGATGAAAGCGGGCTCAGTCATCATCGACTTGGCAGCACCCCAAGGCGGTAACTGCCCGCTGACCGAGGCGGGACAAACCGTCATCAAACACGGCGTGACACTGGTGGGCGAGACCAATCTGGCAGCACTGGTCGCTGCGGACGCTTCGGCGCTGTATGCGCGCAACGTGCTCGACTTCCTCAAGTTGGTCATCAACAAGGAAGGCGCCTTGCACATGGACTTGGAAGACGACATCGTCGCCGCCTGCCTGATGGCGCACGAAGGCACGGTGCGGCGCAAATGACATCCGTATCGTGCATCCCCTCTTCTATCGCTTTACCTATTCAATTAAGAAGCCGCCCATCATGGATTTAGTCTCTCCCACCCTCATGAATCTCATCATCTTCGTGCTGGCCATTTATGTGGGCTATCACGTTGTTTGGACGGTCACGCCCGCTCTGCACACGCCGCTGATGGCCGTCACCAACGCCATCTCAGCCATCGTCATCGTTGGTGCCATGTTGGCCGCCGCGCTGACCGAGACCACGCTGGGCAAAAGCATGGGCGTGCTGGCGGTTGCGCTGGCCGCCGTCAACGTGTTTGGCGGCTTTTTAGTCACCCGCCGGATGTTAGAAATGTTCCGCAAGAAAGAAAAGAAAGTCGCTGCACCAGCGGCTGCAGGAGATAAAGCATGAGCATGAACCTTGTCACGCTGCTGTACTTGATCGCCAGCGTCTGCTTTATCCAAGCGCTTAAAGGACTGTCGCACCCGACCAGCTCCATCCGGGGCAACCTGTTTGGCATGGTCGGCATGGCGATTGCTGCGCTGACCACCGTCGGGCTGATTTACAGCCAAGCCCAACTACTCAACATCGACTTCACCACCGGCATGGCCTATGTGCTGGGCGCGCTGGTGATTGGCGGCGGTGCCGGTGCCTATATGGCGCGCAGCGTCGAAATGACCAAGATGCCTGAGCTGGTCGCCTTCATGCACAGCATGATCGGCTTGGCTGCGGTGTTCATCGCCGTGGCCGCCGTCGCTGAGCCGTGGGCGTTCCACATCGTCGCCAAGGGCGAGCCGATTCCGGCCGGCAACCGACTGGAGCTGTTTCTCGGCGCAGCGATTGGCGCGATCACCTTCAGCGGCTCGGTGATTGCCTTTGGCAAGCTGTCGGGCAAATACAAGTTCCGCTTGTTCCAAGGCGCGCCAGTGCAGTTTGGCGGCCAGCACATGATCAACTTGGTGCTGGGCTTGGCCACTGTCGGCTTTGGTTTGGTGTTCATGCTGACGGAAAACTGGACGGCGTTCTTCGTCATGCTGGCGCTGAGCTTTGTGCTGGGCGTGCTGATCATCATCCCGATTGGCGGCGCCGATATGCCGGTGGTGGTGTCGATGCTCAACAGCTACTCGGGCTGGGCAGCCGCCGGCATTGGTTTTAGCCTGAACAACTCAATGCTGATCATTGCCGGCAGTCTGGTCGGCAGCTCCGGTGCCATCCTGAGCTACATCATGTGCAAAGCGATGAACCGCTCGTTCTTTAACGTCATTTTGGGCGGCTTTGGCGGCGAGGCCGGCACGGCTGCTGCTGCTGGCACGCAAGAGCAGCGCCCGGTGAAAAGCGGCAGCGCCGACGACGCCGCCTTTGTGCTGGGCAACGCCGAAACCGTGGTCATCGTGCCCGGCTACGGCTTGGCTGTAGCGCGCGCGCAGCACGCCGTCAAAGAGCTGGCCGCCAAGCTGACCGAAAAAGGCATCACCGTCAAATACGCCATCCACCCGGTGGCGGGACGCATGCCCGGCCACATGAACGTGCTGCTGGCCGAGGCCGAAGTGCCCTACGACCAAGTGTTTGAGATGGAAGACATCAACGGCGAATTTGGCCAAGCCGACGTGGCCATCAT
>JAGNUJ010000016.1 GCA_017987055.1 Giesbergeria sp. | reverse complement strand
ACCAGCGAGTCGGCATCCAAAAATTTGTCGCGCACAAACTGCGCCAGTTGCAGGCCAATGCGGTCTTTGTTGCGCGCAATGATGGCCGTGTGCCGACCAATCAACGGCAGCGGCACGCGGCGAAACAGCGCCCGCACGGCAAACCAATCGGCCAGCGCGCCGACCATCGCCGCCTCGGCCACGGCTTTGAGGCAGCTCAGCCACAGGCCGCGCTCCAGCACACTGGTGGCGATAAACACCGCCGTGACCACGCACAGCAGCGCCAGCGCTTGGCGTTTGGCGCGTTGCAGAGCGGCGGCAGGGTCGTGTGGTGCGTTCAATGCTGGTTTATCCCACTATCAAAAAAAGAGCTGCTAGCGCACGTATTTAAAGGAATTAAATAGGTTTTATACCTCAAAGCTTTTAAATACGTGCGCTAGCAGCTATGGTTTTAAAGATCGCTTATTGGCCTTTGATGCCGAGCAACTCGACTTCAAAGTTCAGCGTGGCGTTGGGCGAAATCACCCCGGCAGCGCCGCGTGCGCCGTAAGCAATGCTGGGCGGGGAGTTGACAAAAAAGCGGCGCAAGCGCCAGAAACGTCGGGAACATCGGGAACATCGGGAACATCGGGTTACGCTGCGCTGACCCAACCTACGAATCGATGGCGTCCAGCGCCGCCGCCAGTTGGCCGACCGTGCGCTCGACGTTGTGCCATTTGTCCAGCCCAAACAGGCCGATGCGGAAGGTCTTAAATTCAGCCGTTTCATCGCATTGCAAGGGCACGCCGGAGGCGGTTTGCAAGCCGACGGCCATAAACTTTTTGCCGTTTTGAATGTCTGGGTCGGTGGTGTAGCTGACCACCACGCCGGGCGCTTCAAAGCCGACGGCCGCAACGCTGGCAAAGCCGCGCGACTGCAGCAACGCGCGTACTTGCGTGCCGAGTGCCGATTGCTCCTCACGCACTTTGGCAAAGCCGTAGGCGCGCGTCTCCTGCATCACGTCGCGCAGCCTCACCAGCGCGTCGGTCGGCAGGGTGGCGTGGTAGGCGTGCTGGCCTTTTTCGTAGCCCTCGGCAATCTGCAGCCACTTTTTCAAATCGCAGGCAAAGCTGCTGCTGCTGGTGGCCTCGATGGCTTGGCGGGCGCGCTCGCTGAGCATCACCATCGCGCAGCAGGGCGAGCTGCTCCAGCCTTTTTGCGGTGCCGAAATCAGCACATCGACGCCGGTGGCGCGCATATCCACCCACAGCGCGCCGGACGCCACGCAGTCCAGCACCAACAGCGCGCCGACTGCGTGGGCGGCGGCGCTCAGGGCTTGCAAATAATCGTCGGGCAGCAAGATGCCGCTGGCGGTTTCGACGTGCGGGGCAAACACGACTTTGGGTTGTTCGGCGTGGATGGCCGCCACCACTTCGTCGATCGGGCAGGGTGCCCACGGTGCTTGCGCGCCATCGCCTTGCGGGCGCGCTTTGCAAACCACGGCAGTGGCGCCGAGGCCCAGGCCGCCGGCATCAAAAATCTGGCTCCAGCGGTAGCTAAACCAGCCATTGCGCACGATCAGCACTTTTTCGTTATTGGCAAACTGGCGTGCCACGGCTTCCATGCCAAAGGTGCCGCTGCCGGGCACCAGCGCGGCGCTGTGCGCGCCATAAACCTCTTTGAGTGTGCCCAAGATGTCTTGCATCACGCCGACAAAGCGCTGGGACATGTGGTTGAGCGCGCGGTCGGTGTAGACCACCGAAAATTCAAGCAAACCGTCGGGATCGATATCGGGCAAAAGGGCGGGCATGGAGGCTCTCCGTGAATAAAGCAACTAAAAATTCAGCTTAGCACGCAGCTATTGCCCGTCCAACGCGCTACTCCAGCCCCTCAGCGCCCGCCAAAAATGCCGGTGCCCACGCGCACGATGGTGCTGCCAGCAGCAATCGCCGCGTCCAAATCCGCCGTCATGCCGAGCGACAGCGTGTCAAAGCGCTCCAGCCCCGCCGCGCCGTTGTCTGCTGCGGCTTTTATTTGGTCAAAAACGGCTCTAGCCCTTGTGTGCAGTGCGCATTGCGCTTCGTATTCGATAGCAGGCTCGGGGATACTCATCACGCCGCGCAGCTGCAGGCGGGGCAGGGCGGCGACGGCCAGCGCCAGCGCCAGCGCTTCTGCAGGCAAGGCGCCGGCTTTGTTGGCACCGCCGTCAACGTTGATTTGCAAACACACCTGCAGCGGCGGCAAATGCGCCGGGCGCTGCTCGGACAGACGTTGGGCAATTTTGAGGCGATCGACGCTGTGTACCCAATCAAAGTGCTCGGCCACCGGGCGGGTTTTGTTGCTTTGCAGCGGGCCAATGCAGTGCCATTGCAAATCGGCTAGATCGTCTAGCTCGGCCATTTTGTCGAGCGCCTCTTGCACGTAGTTTTCGCCAAAGGCGCGCTGGCCAGCAGCGGCGGCTTGGCGCACCGCGTCGGCGCCAAAGGTCTTGGAAACTGCCAATAGCTGCACGCTAGCGCTGCTGCGCCCAGCGCGCGCGCAGGCTTGCGCGATGCGGGTGTGTACCTGTGCAAGGTTAGAAATAAGGGTTGTCATAATCTGCACTAAGCGTACCAAACCAGAGAGAAAAATCCGTGGACATTACTCAGCTACTGGCCTTTAGCGTCAAAAACAAAGCATCCGACTTGCACTTGTCTGCTGGCTTGCCACCGATGATTCGCGTGCATGGCGACGTGCGCCGCATCAATGTCGAGCCGCTGGATCATAAAACGGTACACGCGATGGTGTATGACATCATGAACGACGGCCAGCGCAAGATATACGAAGAGTTTTTAGAGATTGACTTTTCATTTGAAATTGATGGGCTGGCTCGGTTTCGTGTCAACGCCTTTAACCAAAACCGGGGTGCGGCGGCGGTGTTTCGTACCATTCCCAGCAAAATTTTGACGCTAGAGCAGCTCAACGCGCCAAAAATTTTTGGTGAACTAGCGCTCAAGCCACGCGGCATGGTGCTGGTGACAGGACCGACCGGCTCGGGCAAGTCAACCACGCTGGCCGCCATGGTCAACTACCTCAACGAGACCGAATACGGCCATATCTTGACGGTGGAAGACCCCATCGAATTTGTCCATGAGTCCAAAAAATGCCTGATCAACCAACGCGAAGTCGGGCCAATGACCCAGTCATTTGCCGCAGCGCTGAAGTCGGCATTGCGCGAAGACCCGGACGCGATTTTGGTCGGCGAAATGCGCGACTTGGAAACCATCCGCCTGGCGATGACGGCGGCTGAGACTGGCCACTTGGTGTTTGGCACGCTGCACACGTCGAGCGCTGCCAAAACTATTGACCGGATTATTGACGTCTTCCCGGCCGAAGAAAAAGAAATGATCCGCGCCATGTTGTCCGAGTCACTGCAGGCGGTGATTTCGCAGTCGCTGTGCAAGTTGAAAGACGGCTCGGGGCGGGTGGCGGCGCACGAAATCATGCTCGGCACCAGCGCCATTCGCAACCTGATCCGCGAAGCCAAGGTGGCGCAGATGTATTCGACCATCCAAACCAGCAGCAGCGTCGGTATGCAAACGCTGGACCAAAATCTGACCGACTTGGTACGGCGCAACCTGATCAGCCCAGCCGAGGCACGCAGCAAGGCCAAAATTCCAGACAACTTCCCCGGTTAAATGCCCGCCTTTCAACACCCCGTGTCATTTGCAATGAGGACTTCTGATGGAACGCGATCAGGCCAGTAAATTTATCAACGACCTGCTCAAGCTGATGGTCAGCCGCAACGGCAGCGACTTGTTCATCACCGCAGAATTTCCGCCGGCCATCAAGGTCGATGGCGCTGTCACCAAAGTCTCGCCCCAGCCGCTGTCGGCCAGCCACACGCTGGCGCTGGCGCGCTCGCTGATGAGCGACAAGCAGGCGGCCGAGTTTGAGCGCACCAAAGAGTGCAACTTTGCGATTTCGCCCGCCGGCATTGGCCGCTTTCGCGCCAACGCTTTTATGCAGCAAGGGCGTGTCGGCTTGGTGCTGCGCACTATTCCACTCAAGCTGCCGACGATTGACGGCCTCGGCGTGCCGCAGGTGCTCAAAGAAATCACCATGACCAAGCGCGGCCTGTGCATCTTGGTGGGGGCCACCGGCTCGGGCAAATCGACCACGCTGGCGGCGATGGTGGACTGGCGCAACGAGAACTCGTTTGGCCACATCATCACCATCGAAGACCCCGTCGAATTTGTCCACCCGCACAAAAACTGCGTGGTGACGCAGCGCGAAGTCGGCCTAGACACCGAGAGCTGGGAGGCGGCGCTAAAAAACACGCTGCGCCAAGCGCCCGACGTGATCTTGATGGGCGAAATCCGCGACCGCGAAACCATGGAGCACGCGATTGCCTTTGCCGAAACGGGTCACCTGTGCATGGCAACGCTGCACGCCAACAGCGCCAACCAAGCGCTCGACCGCATCATCAACTTCTTCCCAGAAGAGCGCCGCGCACAGCTGCTGATGGACGTATCGCTCAACCTGCGCGCCATCATCTCGCAGCGCCTAATGCCCAAGCAAGACGGCAAGGGGCGCGCCGCTGCCATCGAAATCATGCTCAACACCCCGCTCATTTCTGACCTTATCTTCAAGGGCGAAGTAGCTGAAATCAAAGAGGTGATGAAGAAAAGCCGCAATTTGGGCATGCAGACCTTTGACCAAGCGCTATTTGACCTGTTTGAAACCTACACCATCAGCCAAGAAGAGGCCGAGCGCAACGCCGACTCCAGAAACGATTTGCGCTTGCAAATCAAGCTCAACAGTGTGCGTGCGCGCAGCACCGACTTGTCGGCTGGCACTGAGCATTTCGCCATCGTTTAACCGCTTGAAGGACCCTCTCATGGCCAGCACCCAGCCCCGCTCGTACGAGCCCACGCCCGCGCGCAAAGTCGCCTTTTTGGGCTTGGGCGTGATGGGCGCCCCAATGGCCGCGCACCTCGCGCTGGCCGGCCACCAAGTCACGGTGTACAACCGCACTGCTAGCAAAGCAATAGCGCTTAGCGCACAGTACACGGGCGCTAACGGCCAAAATGGCTCTACAAACTACCCGATCAAGCACGCTGAGACGCCGCGTTTAGCGGCAAGGGGGGCGGACTTGGTGTTTTGCTGCGTCGGCAACGACGACGACCTGCGCTCGGTGACGCTGGGTGCTGACGGCGCTTTTGCCGGCATGGAGCCGGGCGCGATTTTTGTTGACCACACCACAGCGTCGGCCGAAGTGGCGCGCGAGCTGTATGGCGCCGCGCGCACGCTGGGGCTGCGCTTTATCGATGCGCCGGTCTCGGGCGGCCAAGCCGGCGCGCAAAACGGCCAATTGACGGTGATGTGCGGTGGCGACGCCGCAGCGTTTGCCGCAATGCAGCCGGTGGCGATGGCGTTTGCCCGCGCCGTGACGCTGCTGGGCGACAGCGGCAGCGGCCAGCTGGCCAAAATGGTCAACCAAATTTGCATTGCTGGCCTGCTGCAAGGCCTGTCCGAAGGCATCGCCTTTGGCCAACGCGCCGGGCTGGACATGGCGCAGGTGCTGGCCGTCATCAGCCAAGGCGCGGCGCAAAGCTGGCAAATGCAAAACCGCGGTCAAACCATGGTCGATGGCCAATTCGACTTCGGCTTTGCCGTCGATTGGATGCGCAAAGACCTCGGGCTGGTGCTGGACGAGGCCAAGCGCAACGGTGCGCGCCTGCCGGTCACCGCGCTGGTCGATCAGTTTTATGCCGACGTGCAGCAACTGGGCGGCCAGCGCTGGGACACCTCCAGCCTGATCAAGCGCTTGGGTTAATTCAGAGGTGCCAGCGGCGGCAAGGACTGCATCTGCACGGGCATCGCCTGCGCTGCTGGGGCTGGGGCTGGGACTGCTGGCGCTGTCACCTGCACCGGCGTGGCGTTGGTGTTGGCCTGCGCATTGCTGGTCGCCAGCGGCGCATCGGTGGTGACTGGTGCCAACGGCGGGCTGATGATGCGCATCAGCTGCTCCTCGGTCAACACCTGAAACGTGCGCACCACTTTGTGCACGCCGTCCACTCCGCTGGCAATCGAGGTGGCGCGCGTGGCCTCGCGCTCGGTGACCAAGCCCATCAGATAGACCACATTGCGCTCGGTGACGACTTTGAAGGCGATGGCCGAAATGTCTTTGGCATCCACCAAGCGGGCGCGCACTTTGCCGGTGATGAAGGTATCGCTCGAGCGCTGCGCCAAGCTGCTGGGCGGCATCACCGCCACATCGTTGATCACTGAAGTCACGTTGCCCACATCGGCCACCAAGGCGTGAATCGCTTTGCCCACTTCAGCCGTGGGCACCTCGCCAGTAATCAGCACTTGGCGGTTATAGCTGGTGACGTTGATGTGTACGCGCTCGCCATACTCGGCGGTGATGCGGTTGATGGCGCGCAGCTCAATGCCCTCGTCTTCGACCTGCGTGCCAGTGGTGCGCCGGTCAGCGACCATCAGGCCACCAAAGGCGGCACCGCCAATCACCAGTGGCACACAGCCGGCCACGCCCGCGCCCAAAGCAGCCGCAGCCAACAGCGCGCACAGGGCGCGGCTCAGACGATGTTTTTTCACAGTGAAGTCTCCTGTTCACCAAACAATTGCGCATCCATGCCGTCGCACAGGCAGCTGATCGCCAGCGCGTGGACTTCGCGCACCCGGGCGGCGCGTTCGTGCGGCACGCAAATCAGCACATCGGTCTCGCGCAGCACGGTGGCCAACATGCCAGCGCTGCGTCCGCTCAGGGCAATCACCGTCATGTCGCGCTCGTGCGCGGCGTGGATGGCGGCCAGCACGTTGATGTCGTTGCCGCTGCTGCACAGCGTCAGCAGCACATCACCGGCTTGCCCCAGCGCACGCACTTGGCGGGCAAACTGCTGCGCCATGTCGCCATTGCCGTTGCTGGTGGTCAGCAACGCGGCGTTGGCCGACAGCGCCACGGCGGCCATCTCGGGGCGCTCGCGCTCAAAGCCGGCGACGCAGAAAGCGACAAACTGCTGCGCATCGGCCGCCGAGGCGCCGTTGCCGCAGGTCAAAATTTTGCCGCCGTTGGTGATGCAGGCCAGCAGGGCGTGGACGGCGTCGGCAATCGGTTTTCCGAGGATTTGCGCCGCTTGGTATTTCAAGTCGGCGCTGTCGATAAAGTGCTGTTGGATGCGTTGTTCTAGCATGGGCGGTGATGATACCTGCCGAGGTACGGCAAGCTAAATGTTACAAAAACCATAGCTGCTAGCGCACGTGTTTAAATGGTTTGAAACGCTTTTCTATCTCAAATGCTTTAAACACGTGCGCTAGCAGCTCACTTATTTATTGCGCATCGAAGGCAGCGCGCAGCCATTGGATGCTGTCACCTTCAATCAGCACCGCATCAAAGCGGCACGGCGGCGGCGGGTTCAGGCGCAGCAAATAGTGCTGCGCGGCAAAAATCAAGCGCCGGCGTTTGCTGCTGGTGATGCTGGCTCCCGCGCCGCCAAAGGCGCGGCTGGCGCGGCTGCGCACTTCGACAAACACCAGCGTGGCGTCGCGCTCGCGCAGGATCAAATCAATCTCGCCACCGCCGCGCCCCGGCGTTCGATAATTGCGCTCCAGCAGCCGCAGCCCGGCGGCCTGCAAATGCGCCAGCGCCCGGTCTTCGGCCAGTGCGCCGCGCTGGCGCGTGGTGCTGACCGACTGGGCCACTGCGGCTGTTTTTTTACCAAGGAATTCCATTGAGTGCCTCTTTCGCCACCGCTCTGGGTGCCGCACGCGACGCGGCAGCTGCGCAGCATTATCCGCAGGGCGCGCTGTACGTCGTCGCCACGCCGATTGGCAACACCGCCGACATCACGCTGCGCGCCCTGCACGTCTTGCAATTGGCCGACACGCTGGCCTGCGAGGACACGCGCCACACGCACGGCCTGCTGCGCACTTATGGCATCGACAAAAGCAGCGCCCAACTGCTGGCGCTGCACCAGCACAACGAGGCTGAGGCCTCGCAAACGGTGATTGCGCTCTTGCAGCAAGGCCAGCGCGTCGCCTATGTCAGCGACGCTGGCACGCCCGGTGTCAGCGATCCCGGCGCGCGCTTGGCGGCGGCGGTGCGCGCCGCTGGGCTGCGCGTGGTGCCGCTGCCCGGCGCCAGCAGCGTGACGGCGGCGCTGAGCGTGGCCGGCGCAGTCGCCAGTGGTTCGGCGGATGGCGGTTTTGTGTTTGCTGGCTTTTTGCCGGTGAAAAACGCCGAACGCGCCAGCGCCGTGCAGGTTCTGGCCGCTGAGCCGCGCTGCGTGGTGCTGCTCGAAGCGCCGCACCGCATCCACGAGCTGGCGGCCGCGCTGGCGGTGCTGGGCGAGCGAGCGGTGACGCTGGCGCGCGAAATCACCAAGCAATTTGAAGACATCACCACCCAGCCCGCCCATGCGCTCAGCGCGTGGCTGGACGGTGCGCCGCAACGCGCACGCGGCGAGTTCGTCGTGCTGCTGCACCCGGTCGCCGTGCCCGAGGACGACAGCGCCAGCCTGCGCGTGCTGCAACTGCTGCTGCCCGAGTTGCCTTTGAAGACCGCCGTGCGCTTGGCCGCCGACATCACCGGCGCGCCGCGCAATGCGCTGTACGAGAGCGCGCTGGCGCTGCGCAAATCAACAGAATCAGCCGAAAAATTGGAATGAAATCGGCCTCTAGCCCAATGGACACGTGCGCTAGCAGCTATTTTTAAGGTAGCTTAATCGCCAGCGCAGGCCAGACCCGAGGCCACGCCGCCAAACAAATCGCCCTCGATTTGCGGCGTCTCGGGAAACGCCAGCGCCAGCGCCCGGCGCAGCGGCCGCAGCGCCGACGAGCCGCCGGTCAGGTAAATCGCATCCACGCCTGTGCCCTGCGCGGGCAAGCCGGCCCGTTGCAGACAGGCGCGCGCACAAGCCACCACCTGCGCCAGCAGCGCTTGCAGGTCGTGCGCCATCTCGTCGGGCGACAGCAGCGCCTGCAAATTTGGCTCCGCCGCGTCCAGCCAGCCCAGCCGCACCGGCGTGGCGTCGCCGTGGACTGAGACGCCAATCTTGGCCTGCTCCACCGCCTCGGCGACGCGGTGGCCGAGGCGCTGGTTCAGCACCGCCATCAGCCGCGCGTGCAAGGCCGGCTCGCGGTAGTCGCTGCGCAGCGCTTGCGCCTCGCGCACCGCTTGCGGGGCGTAGCGCCACTGAATCAAGTGCCAAGTGGACAGGTCGTGGAACACTTTGCTCGGCACCTCGCGCCCGTGCGGGCCGATGTGACCAAGACCCAGCAGCGGCATCACCCGCGCTTGGCTCAGCTTGCGGTCAAAGTCGGTGCCGCCAATGTGGACGCCGGTGGTGGCCAGCACATCGGCGCTGCGGTCCGCCTTCCCCGCGCGCTGCGGCCCGAGCCGCACCACGCTGAAGTCGGACGTGCCGCCGCCAATGTCCACCACCAGCACCAGCGATTCTTGGGTGATGCGCTGCTCGTAGTCCAGCGCAGCGGCAATCGGTTCGAGCTGAAAGCTGACCTCGCCAAAGCCGGCCGCGCGTGCCGCTTGGCGCAGCGCTTCTTGGGCTTGCTGGTCACGCGCCGGGTGGTCATCGACAAAATGCACCGGGCGGCCCAGCACCACGCGCTCAGGCAGGCCGCCCAGCGCGCTGCGCGCCTGCTGCGCCAGCATCTGCAAAAACAGCGCAATGATGTCTTGGTAGCTGATGGCGCTGTTGTGGACGACGGTTTTATCTTGCAGCAACGCACTGCCCAGCAAGCTTTTGAGCGAGCGCATCAAGCGCCCCTCGGTGCCGCTCAAATACTGCTCGATGGCATCGCGGCCAAAGTGGGTGCGCTGGTCTTGCGGATTTTCGGTATTGAAAAACAGCGCCGTCGGCAAGCCGGTGGCCGCGCCCTCCAGCGCCAGCAAACGCGCGGGCTGCCCGGCTTGGCGCACCGCCACTGCGGAGTTGGAGGTGCCAAAGTCGATACCAAGGGTGGTGTTGCGCAAAAGGGGCATGGGAGAGAGCAATAGAGGGCAAAAATGTTTTCTAGGTCACCGATTTTTCAGTGGACTGAGGACTGTTCACCAGCAGCTGGGTGAAAAGTGACCTCGCCCTTGTGCAGACACCCCAGAAACACAAAAGCCCATCGCAATGGATGGGCTTGGTGAATATGGAGCCATGTGGAGCGGGAAAAGAGGCTCGAACTCTCGACCTATACCTTGGCAAGGTATCGCTCTACCAACTGAGCTATTCCCGCACATGAACCAAAGAAAAACCCATCATGGAGATGGGTTGATCAATTTGGTGGCCTGGGACGGAATCGAACCGCCGACACAAGGATTTTCAATCCTCTGCTCTACCGACTGAGCTACCGGGCCTAAGCCTCAAATTATAACCAAGAATTAGCGCAAAAAACCAAACTGGCGATTAATTACGTTAGTTGCGCTTACCGCGCCCCAAATCCACGCCCAGCTGGCGCAGTTTGCGGTAGAGATGGGTACGCTCTAAGCCAGTTTTTTCCGCCACACGGGTCATGGAGCCGCCTTCACGCACAAGATGAAATTCAAAATACGCCTTCTCAAAACTGTCGCGCGCCTCGCGCAGCGGGCGGTCGAGGTCAAAGTTTTGGTAGGCGTGCGGTCCGGGGTTGGGCGCGCACTCAAGCGCTGGTGGCTCCAGCGCTGACACGACTGCGCCATTGGGCTGCGCCAACGGCGCAGCTGCCGTGCCATGCGGTGCCATCGGGCGTTGGGCGTGACGGGTCAAGCCTTGCTCAACCGCTTTAAGCAATTTTTGCAAAGTGATGGGCTTTTCGAGGAAGGAAAAAGCGCCAATGCGTGTGGCATCCACAGCGGTGTCTATGGTGGCGTGGCCGCTCATCATGATGACCGGCATGGTCAGCAGGCCGCCAGTCGCCCATTCTTTGAGGAGCGAGATGCCGTCGGTGTCGGGCATCCAAATATCGAGCAGCACCAAGTCGTAACTGGCGCTGACCCGCGCCGCGCGCGCTTGGGTGGCGTTTTCCGCCAGGTCCACACTGTGGCCTTCGTCGTTCAGGATTTCGGAGAGCAGGTCACGGATGCCCAGCTCGTCGTCCACCACCAATATGTTTGCCATGTATGAAGTGCCTTGAATCTGCAATGTACGGTGTTGTTATAACGCCACCGGGTGCCCAGTGGCGAATGATAGCGACACTTGCGCGCCGCGCACCATGCCGCCCTCGATGCGGTTGCTGAGGTCGACGCGCGCGCCGTGCTCGTCGGCAATTTTTTTGACCACTGCCAGTCCCAGACCCGTGCCGCGCACTTTGGTGGTGACATAGGGCTCAAACGCGCGCTGCAAGATGTGCGGCGGGAAACCACTGCCGCTGTCGCTGACGCACAAGCGTACCCGCTGCGTCGCCGCGCTCCAGTGGGTGCTGATGTGAACGGCTGTCGGCACTGTAGCGGCGGTTGCGGTCGCTTGCGCCGTTGCATCTTGGCCGTTTTGTACCAAGTTGTGCACGATTTGCCGCAATTGCTGGGCGTCACCCTGAATATACGGGCAGTGCGGGTCCAGCTCGGCCAGCACCGGCACGCTGGCGTTGTCGGCCTCGTACAGGTGCAGCACATCGGTGATCAGCGCGTTCAAGTCCAGCGGCTGCAGCTCAGCGGTTGGCAGGCGGGCGTAGTCGCGGAACTCGTTGACCAAGCGCTTGAGTGCATCGACTTGGTCAACGATGGTTTTGACGGATTTGGTCAGCAGCGCTTGCTCGGGTGCGAGCAATTTGCCGGTGAGCTTCATCTCCAGCCGCTCAGCCGAGAGCTGAATCGGGGTCAGCGGATTTTTGATTTCATGCGCCAAGCGCCGCGCCACTTCGCCCCACGCCTGCGCGCGCTGGGCGGAGACCATTTCAGACACGTCATCAAACACCAACAAGCGCGCTGCATCGGGCAGCTCGGCGCCGCGCGCCACCAAGCTGGTGGCGTGGTGGGCTACGCCGCTGGGCGAGGCGTGCAGCTCAAACGCGTGCTGCCAGTGCTCTAGCCCGTGGTGATCGTGGTGGCTGAGGAAGGTGTCGAACTGGCGCTGCACGGCCTCGGCAAAGTCGGCCAAGCCGGGCACCAGCGCCAGCGGACGGCCCTCGTAGGCGGCCATTGGCACGCGCAGGATGCGGGTCGCGCCAGGGTTGGAGGTGCGCACCACGCCGTGTGCGTCCAGCACGATGACACCGGCAGTCAGGTTGTCCAGAATGGTTTGCAGGCGCTCGCGCCCCGCGTCCAGCGCGGCCATGCTGTGCTCGACGGTTTGGCGCGCATCGGCCAGTTGATCGGTCATCAGGGCAAACGAGCGCGTCAGGCCGTCCAGCTCGTCTTTGCCTTGCAGCGCCTCTTTGGGGCTGAGGTTGCCGGCGGCGACTTCGCGCACGCCTTCGGCCAGCACCAGCAGCGGGCGCGCCAGCTGGCGCCCCAGCAGCACCGCCAGCAACACGGCGGTAAACACCGCCAGAAACAGGCTCAGCGTCAGCGTGCCGATGTACATGCGCCGCAGGCCACCGCGCGCTAAGGCGCGCTCTTGGTATTCGCGGTTGGCCTCTTGCACGGCGATGGCGTTGGCCACCAGCACTGGCGGCAGTGGCACGGTGATCTGCAAAAAACGCGCCTCGTCCAGCATGTCGAGGCTGGCGTTGGGCACCAAGGCAATCGCTTTGACGCGCGCATCTTTGACGGCTTGCGGCGCATCAAAGTCGTCCAGCCCTTCAATCAGCGCGATGGCGCCTTGCTCGCGCACGGTGCGCAGTTGCTGGGTCGATAGGCGCTCGGGGCTGAGGCTAAAGCGCGACTGGCCGGCGCTGGCCAGCACATGGCCCGAGGCGCTCCACAGCACCACGTCATCTGCGCCGAGTTGCTCGCGGATGCGCTCTAGCACCAAGCCAGCGGCGGCGTTGGGCACCTGCGCCAGCTGCGCGCTGGCGCTGCGGGTGCGCGCAGCCGCTTCGCTGCTTTGCGATTCGAGCGTGACGCGGGCCAAGCTAACGCCAGCGCTCAAAGCGCCTTCGACGCGCACGTCAAACCAGCTTTCAATCGAGCGTGAGACAAATTGGTAAGAGACGACATAAATCAACAGCCCCGGCACCAGCCCGACCAGCGCAAAAATGGCAGCTAACTTGAGCAGCAAACGGCTGCCAAAGCGTTTGCATCGCAACCGTGTCACCAACCGCACTGCCACCCACACCAGCACGGCAAACAGCAGCAGCGCCACCACCACGTTGACGCCAAACAGCCATGCGTAGTTGCGCTCATACAGGGCGCGGTTGTCGGTGGCCGAGGTCAGTAGAAACATCAGCACCAGCCCAATCGCCACCACGATGGCCACGCTGACTCCCACCGCCCAGCCGGCAGCGCGGGCGCGGCGGGCTGTTTTTTGCTCTGGCAGCGGTGCCTCTGGTGTCATGGCAGTGGCTCCACCATCAGCCATTGGCTGCGCAGCACCGCCAAATCCCAGCCGCTGCGCCCCAGCACGCCAATGTGCAGTGGCTGGGGCAACTGCGACTGGTCAAGCCGAAAACCCAACTGCACCCGGTAGCGGGTGTCAGCGTTGACGGCATCGGGTGCGGCAATCTTCCAGCGAGCGATGCGCTGCAAGGTGTCAAGCACCTCGTCTAAATCATCAAAGTTTTGCCCCAGCGCTACACCCAAACCCAAGCCGGCTTTCTCAAACGGCGTAGGCGATACATTCAGCCGCCAGCGGCGCGTCAGCGGCTGGTAGCTCAGGCGCGAATAACGCGCTGTCTGGATAATTTTTTTGTCTGACCAGTACCAGCGCTCGCGCGCTACTTCGGCCTCGGTGACGAAGTAGATGGCAATGCCTTGGTACAGCGCCTCTTTGACCAGCGGCGGCAATACCAGCTCTAGCGTGGTGCTGAGATAGACGCCGTCATCGTCGCGCTCGAGCCGCAGCGCGCTGCCCAGCGGTTGCGCCGCGGCTGGCAAAGGAGCGGGCTCTTGGGCGCGCACCGGCAGACACAGCGCCAAACAGCACCACAACAGCCACGCCACCACCAGCAGCAGCCCAACGCGGGGGCGGTGCAGGTCAAGTCGCTGATTTGTGCAGTAGCGCGTAGAAAAAACCATCGTGTTCACCGCGCAGATTGTCCGACACGCTATCGGCTTTGCCTGCATTAGTGGCCTGACCCGGCCATAAATGACCCGCAGATGGCAGCAGCACCGCATCACTGTGGCGCGCAAGGAACGCTTTGATCTGCTGCTCGCCCTCGGCCAGAAACACCGAACAGGTGCAATACAGCAGCCGCCCGCCCGGACGCAGCAGCGGCCACAGCGTCGCCAACAGACGCGCTTGGATTTGCGCCAGCTGCGCAATATCGGTTTCACGGCGCAGCCAGCGCACATCGGGGTGGCGGCGCACGATGCCCGAAGCGGTGCAAGGCGCGTCAAGCAAGATGGCGTCAAACAGCTGACTGGCGCAGTGCTGCGGCCACCAGTCTTGCGGGCGACCGGCATCGGCTGCCAGCACTTGCACCTGCTGTGGCGACTGCAAGCCCAAGCGCTGCAGCGTGTCGTCGATGCGGGCGCAACGCGCCGGGTCGATGTCCAGCGCGGTGATTTGCACGGCGGCTTCTGGCGCGAGCGATTCGAGCAAATGCGCCGTTTTGCCACCGGGTGCGGCGCAGGCGTCCAGCACGCGCAGCGGGGCGCTGAAATCCTTAGCAATCGCCAGTCCCGACAGCAACAGCGGCGCAGCCAATTGCGCGGCCGCATCCTGCACCGACACCACACCGTCGGCAAAACCCGGCAAGACGTGTACTGGCACAGCACGCTCTAGCACTAAGCCGGCCTCACCCACCTGAAACGCTCTTATATCTATAGCTTCTAGCGCCCGTAGATATTGGGCTACAGTGCTTTTTCGCTTGTTTATTCGCAGCACCATGGGTGCTTGGGTGTTGTTGGCTTGCAAAATCTGCTGCCAGCGCTTTTCATCCTTCAAATGCTCTTTTTGCAGCCGCTGCACCCACCAGCGCGGGTGGTTCCACTGCGCTTGCAAGTCATAAGCGACGGCTTGCTGCAACGCCTCGCGCTCGCGCAAAAAGCGGCGCAGGCAGGCGTTGATAAACGCTGCTTGGGCGCGCACGGCGCTGTTGTTTTTGGCCGCCTCAATCGTTTGGTTGACCAGCGTGAAGGCTTCGTAGGGCGGGTTTTCCGTATCGGCCAACAAAGCCAGCGCGGCGCACAGCAGCGCATCCACCGGCGGGCGCGGCGTGCGCGGTGCCAGTTGGCGGCGAATCGCCTGCGCCCAACCGAGTTGGCGCAGTACTTGGAACAGCAGCGCCTGCACGCCCGGGCGCAGCGCGGCCGGTACGTTCTCCATCACCGCGCTGCCCGAGCGCCCACCAAGGATGTCTTGCAGCGCAATAGCGACTTGGTGCAGTTGGCTCGACAGCGCAACGCTTTGCGTGGCATTGCCCGCAGCGCCACCAGCACCCGTCGCCGGAGAAGAATTCATTTTTTTCATAACGTTTGGGCGGCTTTAAAGCCAAAAATCGAGGCCAGCAACTGTGCCGGAAATTGGGCAATCGCCGCGTTGTACGGTGCCGCCGCCAAGCGCAATTGCGCCTGCGCTTGCTGGCTGTGCGCTTGGTGCTGCTCCCAGCGCTGTGCCCACGGCGTCGCGCCCGCCGGCACTGCCAAGGCGGGCAGCTGGTGGGCTTGGGCCGTCCACGCCGCCTCCAGCAACTGCAAAGAGGCGTGCAGCGCCGCCAGCGATGCCGCCTGCAACGGCTGCACCCGGGCGCGCGCCAAGGCGGCGGCGCACTGCGCCAGCGCCTCTTGCAAGGCATCGCGGGCGGGCGCGGCCGGGGCACCAGCGCGCGTCTGCGCCGACTCGTACTCATCGAGCCACGCCAGCAGCCGCACCAAGTGCGCATCCAGCGCGGCAAAGGCTTGCAAAAAAGCCAGCCGCAGACGCGTCAAGCGGTGGTAAGCGCCGACCGCCCAAAATACCATCACCAGCATCAGCAGCCCAAGAACAGACGAAAAAAACATGTGCAGCGCGAAAAAGGGTGGCCCATAAAAAACGCTCCCGGCCTGTCGTTGTGGTGACAGAGCGGGAGCGCGCGGCGACTATCCCGAAGGTTTAGTCGGCAGCAGTAGCGGCGTCGTCTACGTCGGCAGAAGCGTCAAAGTCGTCACTGACGCCAGCCATTTCAGCGGCTTCAGCCTCGGCAATGGCGCGGCGCTCAGCGTCGTCCATCGCGTCTTTGACCTTGCGCGCTTGGTGGTAGGCCATGCCGGTACCGGCTGGAATCAAACGACCCACAATGACGTTTTCCTTCAGACCACGCAGATCATCGCGCTTGCCCATGATGGCCGCTTCGGTCAGCACACGCGTCGTTTCTTGGAAGGAAGCGGCCGAGATGAACGAGTCGGTCGACAGCGATGCCTTGGTAATGCCCAGCAGCAAGTTGGTGTAGGTCGCGGGGATTTTGCCCTCGGCCTGCAACGCATCGTTGGTGTTGAGAATTTCCGAGCGCTCGACCTGCTCACCGACGATGTAGTTGGAGTCACCACTGGCTTCGACCACCACGCGGCGCAGCATCTGGCGCACGATCACTTCGATGTGCTTGTCGTTGATCTTCACGCCCTGCAAGCGGTAAACGTCCTGCACTTCGTCAACGATGTAGCGCGACAGCTCTTCGATGCCCAGCAAACGCAGAATGTCTTGCGGATCGGCCGGGCCGTCCACAATCGATTCGCCCTTGTTGACCACTTGGCCTTCGTGTACCAAGATGTTTTTCTCTTTGGGCACCAGCTCTTCGGAGACTTTGCCTTCGGGATCGGTGATTTGCAGGCGAATCTTGCCCTTGGTCTCCTTACCAAACGACACCGTACCGGTGCTTTCAGCCAAAGTGCCTTTGTCCTTGGGCGTGCGCGCCTCAAACAGCTCGGCCACGCGGGGCAAACCGCCGGTAATGTCGCGCGTTTTTTGACCTTCAATCGGGATACGCGCCAGCACCTCGCCGGGGCCCACGTCCTGACCGTCGCGCACCTGAATCAGCGCACCGATTTGGAAGCCAATCGTCACCGAGTGGTCGGTGCCGGGAATCTTGACTTCGTTGCCGGTAGCATCGATCAGCTTGACCAGCGGCTTGACCACTTTGGCAGAACCACGGTGCTTGGGGTCAATCACCACCAGCGTCGACAGACCGGTGACATCGTCCACCTGCTTGGCAACGGTGAGGCCTTCTTCGACGTTCTCAAACTGCGCCTTACCAGCAAACTCGGTAATGATCGGGCGCGTCAGCGGATCCCACGTGGCCAAAATCGTGCCGGCCTTGATGGTCTGGTCGGCCTTCACCGTCAGCGCAGCACCGTAAGGCACCTTGTGGCGTTCACGCTCGCGGCCATGCTCGTCTTGGATGGTGATTTCGCCGGAACGGGAAATCACCACCAAGTCGCCCTTGTTGTTGGTCACATAGCGCATCGTGGCGTTAAAGCCGATGATGCCGTTGGACTTGGCTTCGACGCTGGAAGCAATCGCTGCACGCGAGGCTGCACCACCGATGTGGAAAGTGCGCATCGTCAGCTGCGTGCCCGGCTCGCCAATCGACTGGGCGGCAATCACACCCACGGCTTCGCCGAGGTTGATCAGGCCGCCACGGCCCAAGTCGCGGCCATAGCACTTGGCGCACAGACCAAAGCGGGTTTCGCAGTTCAGTGCGGTGCGCACTTTCACTTCGTCCACACCGGCCAGCTCGAACTCGTCGATCAGGTCTTCTTCCATCATCGTGCCGGCCTCTGCCAGTACGGCGCGGGTCTCGGGGTGCAGCACGTCTTCAGCCGCCGTGCGGCCCAAGATACGGTCGCGCAGCGACTCGATCACTTCACCACCTTCGACGATGGCGCGCATCACCGCACCTTGGGCGGTACCGCAGTCTTCTTCAGTCACCACCAAGTCTTGCGTCACGTCCACCAAACGGCGCGTCAGGTAGCCCGAGTTGGCGGTCTTGAGCGCCGTGTCGGCCAGGCCCTTGCGCGCGCCGTGGGTGGAGATGAAGTACTGCAACACGTTCAGACCTTCACGGAAGTTGGCCGTGATGGGCGTCTCAATGATGGAGCCGTCAGGCTTGGCCATCAAACCGCGCATACCGGCCAACTGGCGAATCTGCGCCGCAGAACCGCGCGCGCCGGAGTCGGCCATCATGTAGATGGAGTTGAACGACTCTTGATCGACCTCATTGCCATGGCGGTCGATGGTTTTTTGCTTGGCCAGCTGCTGCATCATGACCTTGGAGACGTCATCGCCGGCCTTGCCCCAGATGTCCACCACCTTGTTGTAGCGCTCGCCCGAAGTCACCAAGCCCGAGACATATTGCTGCTCGATTTCTTTGACTTCTTTCTCGGCCGCTTCGATGATGCCGACCTTTTGCGGTGGCACCAACATGTCCTCAATCGCAATCGAGATGCCGGACTTGGTCGCCAAACGGAAACCGTTTTGCAGCAGTTTGTCGGCAAACACCACGGTCTCTTTCAAACCGCATTTGCGGAAGGAGACGTTGATCAGCTTAGAGATCTCTTTCTTCTTCAGCGCGCGGTTCAGGTTAGAGAACGGCAGGCCTTTGGGCAGAATTTCGGACAGCAGCGCGCGACCGGTGGTGGTCTCGACAATGCTGGTCGAAGGCTCGAACTCGTTGGTGTTCTTGTTCTTGATCCACTCGGTAATGCGGACGTTGATTTTGGAGGTCAGCTCGACTTCGCCTGCGTCCAGCGCACGCTGCACTTCGCCGGTGTCGGCAAAGATCAGACCTTCGCCCTTGGCGTTGATTTTGTCGCGGGTGGCGTAGTACAAGCCCAGCACCACGTCTTGCGACGGCACGATGGAGGGCTCGCCAGACGCTGGGAACAGCACGTTGTTAGAGGCCAGCATCAATGTGCGCGCTTCCATTTGCGCCTCCACCGACAACGGCACGTGAACGGCCATCTGGTCACCGTCGAAGTCGGCGTTAAACGCCGCGCAAACCAGCGGGTGCAGCTGAATCGCCTTGCCTTCAATCAAGATCGGCTCGAACGCCTGAATACCCAAACGGTGCAGCGTAGGCGCGCGGTTGAGCATCACCGGGTGCTCTTTGATCACCTCTTCCAAGATGTCCCACACCACGGGGGTGCCGGATTCGACTTCCT
Organism: Giesbergeria sp.; assembly: GCA_017987055.1. Taxonomy (GTDB): domain Bacteria; phylum Pseudomonadota; class Gammaproteobacteria; order Burkholderiales; family Burkholderiaceae_C; genus Simplicispira. The sequence goes on along the minus strand of JAGNUJ010000016.1, from coordinate 1,270 downwards.
TCTTGGCGGCCTTGATCGTCGTCGCGATGCCCATGGCTTCGAGGCGCGAGAAGATGAACGGCTTGAACAGCTCCAGCGCCATCAGCTTGGGCAAACCGCACTGGTGCAGCTTGAGCGTGGGGCCGACGGTAATCACCGAACGGCCCGAGTAGTCGACGCGCTTGCCCAGCAAGTTTTGGCGGAAACGGCCCGACTTGCCCTTGATCATGTCGGCCAGCGACTTCAGAGCGCGCTTGTTGGCACCGGTCATGGCTTTGCCACGGCGGCCGTTGTCCAGCAGGCTGTCGACGGCTTCTTGCAGCATGCGCTTTTCGTTGCGCGCAATGATTTCTGGCGCTTTCAGCTCCAGCAAGCGGCGCAGACGGCTGTTGCGGTTGATGACGCGGCGGTACAGGTCGTTCAGGTCAGAGGTGGCAAAACGGCCACCGTCCAGCGGCACCAGCGGGCGCAGGTCCGGTGGCAGCACCGGCAGCACTTCCAGCACCATCCACTCGGGCTTGATGCCCGATTTTTTGAAGGCTTCCAGCACTTTGAGGCGCTTGGAGTTTTTCTTGACCTTGACTTCCGAACCGGTCAAATCACCGCGCAGGCGTTCGATTTCGCTGTCGATTTCAATCGAATCGAGCAGGTCGCGAATGCCTTCGGCGCCCATTTTGGCGACGAATTCGTCACCGAATTCTTGGGTCTTGGCGTCGTAATCGTCCTCGCTCATGATGCTGAATTTCTTCAGCGGCGTCATGCCGGGGTCGGTAACGACGTAGGCTTCAAAGTACAGCACGCGCTCGATGTCGCGCAGCGTCATGTCCAGCACCAAACCCAAGCGCGAGGGCAAGGATTTGAGGAACCAGATGTGCGCGCACGGTGCCGCCAAGTCGATGTGGCCCATGCGCTCGCGGCGCACTTTGGTCTGCGTGACTTCCACGCCGCACTTCTCGCAGATCACGCCGCGGTGCTTGAGGCGCTTGTATTTGCCGCACAAGCATTCGTAGTCCTTGATGGGCCCGAAAATCTTGGCGCAAAACAGGCCATCACGCTCGGGCTTGAAGGTGCGGTAGTTGATGGTTTCGGGCTTTTTCACCTCGCCGAAAGACCACGAACGGATCTTCTCGGGCGAAGCCATGCCGATGCGGATGGCATCAAAGTGCTCATCCGGCGTAAATTGCTTGAACAGGTCGAGTAGCGACTTCATAGGACTATTTCCTTTTCGTCAAAATTCATAGCTGCTAGCGCACGTATTGAGGGGCTTTGCGATATAAAACACTTGCAAAGC
>JAGNUJ010000079.1 GCA_017987055.1 Giesbergeria sp. | reverse complement strand
GTCTTGCGCTATTGCGCACGCTGTTCGATGCCCTGTGGGCGCGCGCGCGCCGACGCCGGCGCAGCGCCGAACACGAGCGCGTCTGGCTCAACTTGGCTGGCTACTGCCTGCGCCCCGGCATGGGCACACCGCTGGACGCGTGGCGCATTGAACAAATCTGGCCACTGTTTGCCGAGGGCATCCAGTACACGGCAGAGAGCCGCAATTGGTCGGAGTGGTGGACGCTGTGGCGCCGCGCCGCCGGCGGCTTGAACGAAGCGCAGCAACTGCAAATTCTCGAAACACTGGCTGGCCATTTGGAAGACACCGACGCTGGCAAACGCGCCCGCCACCCGGTGCAAGGCAGCTACGACGACATGGTGCGGCTTGCCGCGCTGCTGGAGCGACTGCCCGGCCAGCACCGCGCCGAAACCGGCCGCTGGGTGCTGGAGCGCCTGCAACGCCCCGATGAAAACCCGCAAACTTGGTGGGCACTGGGGCGCTTAGGCGCGCGCGTGCCTTTGTGTGGCAGCGCACACACCGTGGTGCCCGCCGACATCGCCAGCCAATGGCTGCAAGCGCTGCTGGCGCTGGACTGGAAAGCGGTGGAGCCGGCAGCGTTTGCTGCCGCCCAAATCGCCCGCATGAGTGGCGACCGCACGCGCGATTTAGCGCCCGAACTGCGCGAGCAAGTCGCCCGCCGCCTCATCGCCAGCAAAGCCCCGGCCAGCTGGGCAGCAATGGTGCAAAACGTGGTGCAACTGGACGAAGCCGACCAGCGCCGCAGCTTTGGTGAAGCCCTGCCGCCGGGGTTGCGTCTGCTGGCGAGATGATGGGCACGATGGGCACACCGGACGACCGGTGAAGCTCTCCATAAAGCGTTTCGCAAACAATGTTGCGCTTCAGCAAAAGCCGGCGCCTTCGGCATCCCGGCGAAGAACTCCCTCAAGCTACGCTCAAGCACCCAATCCATGAATCAAAAGAAATCGTCCCGTCTCCCCACAGATCAGCAACGCAGCATTCTGGCGAATTCGGCGGCACTGTTTGCCAGCCGAGGGTATCCCTCGACCACGATGAACGATGTGGCCGACGCCTGCAAACTTTCCAAAGCAACGCTTTACCACCACTTCGCCGATAAAAGCGAGCTTCTGAACACCATTGCGGATGAGCATGTGTCACGCTTGGTAGAGCTTGTCGAAAAAATCACCGCACAAACACATACCCCGGAAAATTTACTGCGCTTGCTTATCTTGGGCTTCATGCATGAATACGAAAACGCCCACCATGCACACCGGGTACTGACCGAGGACGTGCGCTTTCTGAGCCCGCCTGCCAGAGAGGCCATTTTGGATAAGGAGCGCGTGGTGGTGCGCGCCTTCGCCAGCGCGTTGGTGGCGCTGCGGCCCGGATTGCAGACGGCCCATCTGGAGACACCCCTCACCATGCTGCTGTTTGGCATGATGAACTGGATGTTTACCTGGCTGCAACCCGACGGGCGGCTGAGCTATGAACAGATGGCGGGCATCGTTGCCGATCTTTTCTTGGGCGGATTTTCGGCCGTGGCGTTACCCGCTGCCACCGCCTCGGCAACACCGGACGCCGCCAGCGACAGCGGCGCCGAACCAACCCTTGCGGGTTGAATCGGCGCCGCCGCGCTGCTACAGGCGCTGGCTGGGCGTTCAGTAGCTCAGCGTCTTGGTGGATTCCCGGTTGGCATCAACGGCCTGCGGCGTCAGGCTCTCTTCGCGGCACTCGAAGTTCTTGTACAGCTCCAACTGATCGGCATAGTGTTTGGATTTCGATCCATTCGGCGCCACAAAACCGCTTTGCCCCGGAGGCGCCACCGTACACATCGACACGGCACCGCCGGCGGCAAACGTGATGCGATCGTTCTCGGTACCGCGGTTCATGTAGGTCGGCAAAGTCAAGGTCTCATCGGCGCCGGCCTGCGGGTACTGCATGAAGTTCTTGACGGCAAACGTGTGCGGCGTCACCGGGGTGAGCCACTGCGACATGTCGGGGCCGTACTTCGCCGTCAGGCTGGTCACGGTTTGTGCCAACGTATCGCGAATCAAGGCGTACTTGTCGGCACCGTTCAGAAAGTCATATGTCTGCGGCACCCCGGCCTTGGCGCCCAGCAGTGCGTTGTACAGCAGCTTGGAGCCGGGTGCCGGCGAGGCCGAGCCGGCTGCGGTGGTCGGATAGCCTGCGCCCAGATAGCGCTCCACCACACCCACTGGCAGGTCGTCGGCCAGCAGTTGCTTGAAGACCAACGGCAGCCAGGTGCGCATGACCGTGGCAGCAGGCTCGCTGTACACGCCCTTGTCTTGCGCATTGGTGTTCAGACCGTCCCATTGGCCCAGCAACTGCGCAGCCTGCTTTACCGGATCGTTGGCCGGCAGGTTTCGGGTGGCCTCCAGAATGTAGGGGACGAAATAGCGCGCATTGGGGTCTGACAAAGAAGTCAGCCGGGTCAGATCGGCGGTTTCCGCCGGCGTCAGCGTGGGCTTGGCGTCGATGCGGTAAATGAATTCATTGACCCGATCGACGAGGGAGTAGTTGGAGCCGTCGCCTAGCACCCCAGGCCCGGACTGGTTGTTCCAGTTGACGATATAGCCTTGGCTCGGGTTGTAGACCTGAGGCAGTTCGCTGAACGGCTTGAAGCCTTGCCATTCCATGCTGCCATCGCCCAGCGCCGGCAGGCGCACGTCCTGACTGGCCGGCCGGATCGGCATGCGCCCGGGCGAGACATAGCCAATGTTGCCCAGCTTGTCGGCGTAGTACCAGTTGATGGTGATGGCGACGCGCTCGGCCTGCTTGAGCCACTGCGTCCAGTTCTTGGCCTTGACGGAGTGAATCCAGCCCAGCAGGGTCTCGACCTCCTGGCCGTCCCAACTGCGGCGCATGCTATAGGCGGTGCCCTTGGCCGCGTCCATGCTGGTCACCGTGCCGTGGACGGTGGAGAACACTTCGACCGTGATGTCCTTGTCGCCCTTGACCTTGACCACCTCGACGCGCTTTTTCATCGGCCGGTAGGTGCCATTGAACAGGTATTCGTTGGCGTTGTTGATCTTTTCCTCGTACATGTCGTTGACGTCCTGCGGCCCGGCCGTGGCGCCCCAAGAAATATCGCCATTGGTGCCAAACAGGATCACCGGATTGGCAAAAGGCGTGTTGCCCGTGACATCAAAGCCCGCCCCGTGCAGGCCAATGCCATAGACGTAGCTGGGATTGAAATTACCAAATTGCGGGCCGTTGTTGAAGATGGTGCTTTGGTCGCTGGTCTTGCTCGGCCCCAAAATCCACAAGTTGCTGGCCTTGGGGCGCTCTTCTGGTGTGGCAAGTCCACGCCAAGCGGCAAAGAGGGCGTTGTGCTCTTGCAGCAGGGCGGTCGGCACCGGCGACAGGCGGGCCTGTTGCTGCTCGGCAAACAGCGCCTTGGCGGGCTGTTTTTGCGCCACCATGAGCTGCGCCGACTGGCGTGATGCCTTGGCAGCAACAGCAATGGAGGGCGATTTCGCCTGCACCACTTGCACCGGGGTATAGCCCGCAGCGCGCGGCACCGTCGTCGGCGACGTCGGGTCTTCCAGCCAGCGCAGCTGCTCAAAAATCTGCTGTCCGACGGCATCGCCCTTGGCCGTTTTCAAATCATTGAGCAACTGCAGGTTGGAGATTTCGCTGTTGCTGTTGGAGAACCGCACCGCCATCGTCACCACCCACACCATCGCCACATCTTCGGCCGTCCAAGCGACAGGCTCAAAGCCGGCGTCAATGAACTGCTTGGGCATCAATTCCTGCTTGTTGGCCATGACTTCCTGGATGCGGGCATTGAAGCCCTCGGCATAGCCCTGAAAAATATCCTTGTCCTCCTGAGAGAGTGCTGCCAGCTGGGTCCGGATCGAGGCCGGATCGATGAGTTTGCGCGTGGCTACATCCAGATCGGCATAAGCAGCGCCATGCACTTGCGCAACCGTGCCATACGACGAGCGTTTTGCCATCTCTATCTGATAAAGGCGGTCTTCTGCGACGGCATAACCGTAGCCATGAAAGAGCCCCCGCACGGTGTCGGCATAGACATGGGGAATGCCATAACTGTCACGTTTGATGGTGAGTTTTTTCTGCTCTGGCTGGCTGGGCTGATCCACTGAAGAACCTCCGCCACTGCTGCCACAGCCTATCGTTGTCGCCGCCAGCGCGAATGTGGCGATCAATGCGCTGGCGCGGCTCGATACTTTGATTTGTCTCATGTTTTTTCCGATTTTGCTGATTTGGATCAAGGCTGATAACCGATCAATCGGCCTACCGACCGGTTGGTCGAGAAGTTTAAGTGGCTCTGTCTACGTCTTTCATTAGGGATAACCATGTCTTTTTGTTTCGCCGCAAAAGAGCAAAGCCGCCAGATCGGTAAGGTTCCCCAAGGCCAGGCAGGGCATCAAAATGCACTCGCTATCGCGCGCAACATCGAGCGGTTTACCGTATGCAGAGCATCGGTTTTACGTCCGGCGCAACCCTGAAGAACTAGGCGTCTCCTCCTCGTATCTCAAGCGCTCAGCCAAGCCGCCCTCCACCGACCGGTGCGGCGTAACGCTTTGTTGGTTGTTGTGCCAATACATCGCCATCGGTTGGCAAGCACCTTAAGCACGCCAAAAAGCTCCAAGCCATGCTGAACAAGCGCGGGGGCTAAACGCCATACAGTGCATCCACTAAGGGCGCGCGCTGCAGACAGCTGCAGCCGCAACACCCAACCAATCGACCACCCACACCATCGAGATTGACTGTGTGGCTTGGCGCAATAACGACTTGGTGGCGCACACCGCGACCGCCGCCAAAGTGTTTGAATCGGGCCGCATCGAACCGGGTGCATCTTGGAGTACCACCCTGCGCAAGGCGGGCAGCGGCTAGCCCACTAGGCGGGGGCTATTTGCGCGCCAGCGCAGTGCGGATATTTTCCAGCGCCGGCGAGGGCCGCGCCGCCGTCTGGTCAAACGGGTGTACTGCTGCACCGACGGCGCGCAGCACGCGCTGCACATAAGCGCGCGTCTCCAGATACGGCGGCACACCCCGGTAGCGCTCGACCTTGCCCTCGCCCGCGTTGTAGGCGGCGGCGACCAGCGCCACGTCACCCTCAAAGTAGGCCAGCAGCCAGCGCAAATACCGCAGCCCGCCCCGGATGTTTTGCGCCGGGTCATACGGGTTTTGGACGTTAAAGCGCTCACTGGTCGCCGGAATCAGCTGCATCAGTCCCTGCGCGTTTTTGGGCGACAGCGCTTGGGGATTGAAGTTGGACTCGGCCGCGATGATGGCCAGCGCCAACTGCGGCTCCACTTGGTACTGCGGCGCCATTTTCAGCAGCAACTCCAAAATTTTGCGCGGCGCAATGCGCTGGTAATCGACGCCGGGCAAGGCGGCGGCCGCTAAGCCCAGCGCAGCCGGGGCGGCCCGCATGCAGTCCGGCACCTGCGTGCTGCGGCCACCGACGACCTGCAACATGCGCTGCGCCACCTCCAGCCCCTGCTCGGCGGCGGCATAGAAAAAAAACGCCGCTGTCGCGTCGCTGCGCGCCACGCCGCGCCCGTTGGCATACATCCAACCCAAGTTGTACTGGGCCTGCATATCGCCCAAACGCGCGCTGCGGCAATACAGCGCTGCTGCCTGCACCGGGTCACGCGCCACGCCTTCGCCGTGCTCCAGCGCCAGCGCTTGTTGGCGCCACTCCTCGGCCTGAGCGTCAGCGCCCGGCTGCGCCAGCACCGCGCCGGGCGCTGCCGCGCAGGCCAGTGCCCCCAACAGCACCCCCAGCCACCGGCGCCCCGGCCCGAGCGGGCCTAGCTGTGAAGAGATTTTCACCATCCACTGCGCCTTTCTAAAGAGTGCGACCCATGCCGCACCATTATCAAAGTCGCACCACCCATACCCGCAGAAAAAAGTGATAGAAAGTGTCTGAAACCCTTACAAATGGAGCGCTAGCAGCTACTTTTTTAATAGCGTTTATCTATGGGCATAAGGCAAGCCACCGCACTAGGCTATGGGCGGGTGCGGCGGCGCACAGCAGCGCACAATACGCACCCCTCACCGCCCAAGTCGTGGTGCCGGCCCGCACCGCCTAAAATTTGGGTCAAAACTGCCTCTAGCCCAATAAACACGGGCGCTAGCAGCTATCAAATAAAGAGTATTTCCCTTGTCCTCTGCCCCCCATACCGTCCTGCAAAACGTCTTTGGCTACGAGCAATTTCGCGGGCCGCAAGAAGCCATCATCGGCCACGTGATTGGCGGCGGCGACGCACTGGTGCTGATGCCCACCGGCGGCGGCAAAAGCCTGTGCTACCAAGTGCCGGCCATCGTGCGCCAGCAAAGCGGGCGCGGCGTGGCCATCGTCGTCTCGCCGCTGATTGCGCTGATGCACGACCAAGTCGGCGCGCTGCACGAGGCTGGCGTCAGCGCAGCGTTTTTGAACTCCAGCTTGGACTACGAAGCGGCGCAAGACGTCGAGCGGCGCTTGCAGACCGGCGACATCACGCTGCTCTACGTCGCGCCCGAGCGGCTCAATACCCCGCGCTTTCTCGGCCTGCTGGACGACTTGTACCAGCAGCAAAGCTTGAGCCTGTTTGCGATTGACGAGGCGCACTGCGTCAGCCAGTGGGGGCACGACTTTCGCCCGGAATACCGCGCGCTGTCGGTGCTGCACCAGCGCTACGCCGGCGTGCCGCGCATTGCGCTCACGGCCACCGCCGACGACCTGACGCGCGCCGACATCATCGAGCGGCTGCAGCTCGAAGGCGCGCGGCTGTTTATCAGCAGCTTTGACCGGCCCAACATCCGTTACACCATCGTCGAGAAAAAAACCGTCACCACGCAACTGCTGCGCTTTATTGAGCGCGAGCATGTGGGCGACGCCGGCGTGGTCTATTGCCAATCGCGCAAACGCGTCGAAGAACTGGCCGCCACGCTGGTGGGCGCTGGCATCAACGCGCTGCCCTACCACGCCGGTTTGCCCCAAGACGTGCGCCAGCAAAACCAGAACCGCTTTTTGCGCGAAGAAGGCATCGTCATGGTGGCAACGATTGCCTTTGGCATGGGCATCG
>JAGNUJ010000015.1 GCA_017987055.1 Giesbergeria sp. | reverse complement strand
GCCAGCTGGCGTCCGATGCTGAGCATGGTGCCATCGCCGCCTACGACCAAGCCAAGATCACACTGCTCACCAATTTGATCGGTCGCTAGCGCAGCATACTGACCGAGTTGGGTATTGGCCGCTGTTTGTGCTTCTATGGAAACGGTGCAGCCTTGGTTCACCAAAAATTGGGCGATTCCCTCCAGTACCTTTTGCGCTCCCAAAACGGAAGTGCCGCTGGAAGGAGCTTGGTATTTACCGATGAGGGCGACATGACGAAAATGAAGCTTCATAGTCAAATTACATCATTAAAATCATTGCATGTTGGATGACCGCGCCAAGTTGTTGCTCAAAGCCTTAGTTGAGCGCTATATCGAAGATGGTCAGCCCGTAGGATCGCGCACGCTTTCACGGGCGTCCGGGTTAGAGCTATCGTCTGCCACCATTCGCAATGTGATGGCGGATTTGGAGGAGCTGGGTTTGATTGCCAGCCCGCACACTTCCGCTGGTCGCATCCCCACTGCCAAAGGCTATCGGCTGTTTGTGGACACTATGTTGACGGTTAACCATGAGCAATTGGCGTTGCCTTCACTGGTTGCCGAGCAGCCACAAAAAGTCATCGCCAGCGCCGCTCATTTGCTGTCCAACCTGTCACAGTTTGTTGGTGTGGTGATGGCGCCGCGGCGTGATTCGGTGTTTCGTCATATCGAGTTTTTGCGTTTGTCCGAGCGCCGATTCTTGGTGATCATCGTCTCTCCTGACGGTGACGTACAAAATCGGGTGATATTTCCAGAAACCGACTTTAACCAGAGCCAGTTGATCGAGGCAGCCAATTTCCTGAACCAAAACTACGCTGGAATGGCGATGGAGCAGGTGCGTGAAAGGCTGAAAACAGAAGTCGAGATGTTGCGCGGTGAAATTGCGTCACTCATGCAGGCGGCGGTAAACATTAGCTCCGAAGCTTTGACGCAGGCGCAAGATGAGGTGGTTATTTCTGGCGAGCGTAATTTGCTGGCGGTGAGTGATTTTTCTAAAGACATGGGCAACTTGCGCCGCGCTTTTGATCTTTTCGAGCAAAAAACGCAGATTTTGCGTCTGCTGGATGTCTCCAGTGTGGCTGCGGGTGTGCGCATTTACATCGGAGGCGAAAGCCAAGTGGCACCCTTTGAAGAGCTGTCGGTGGTCAGCGCGCCTTACGAAGTCGATGGCCGCGTGGTGGGTACTCTGGGTGTAATTGGCCCGATACGCATGCCTTACGACCGGATGATTCAGATTGTTGATATCACCTCCAAGCTCATTTCTAACGCGCTCAGTCACCATAAGTAAGCCTCTACAATAGCGCACTTATTGTGCCGCTAAAGCACAGTTACAGCACATGGGGCGTTAGCTCAGTTGGTCAGAGCAGAGGACTCATAATCCTTTGGTCGAGTGTTCAAGTCACTCACGCCCTACCAATACAGACAAGGGTTTGTTGCTATACACATAGCGACAAACTTTTTTTTGGACAGTTGAGATAAATTTGATAGCTGCTAGCGCCCGTATCTAAAGGGCTAAGGGCTATTTTTAATGGTATTTTGATGTGAATGGGTCAAAAATGCCGCTGAAGTCTTCTCAGCGCTCTGCAGCGTCAACCGACTGGCAGCTGGTACATGTTCATCCCGATGCGCCACCCAAGCCGTCCGAGGGTGCGCCCTGCAATGGCTGTGGGCTGTGCTGTTTATTGGAGCCTTGCCCGCTTGGCGTATTGGTGTCGCGGCGTTGGCGCAGCGCTTGCGCCGCAGTGCGTTGGAGCGCTGCTGAGCAGCGTTATCTGTGCGGCATGTTGAGCGATTTTGGCGGTGTCACGGGACTGACGCAGCCGTGGGTTGTGCGCGCTCTGACTGCTGTGGCACGGCGCTCGATTGCTGCTGGCATCGGCTGCGATGCCTCCTTTCAGATCCAGCCAGAAAAATAGCAGGAAAACTGGTTGGGAGGTATCAAATGCTGCGCTAGAATCGACGCTTCAAATTTTTCTTTTAGTTTGCCAAACCATCTCTAAATTAAAAATTTTTCTAAAAAGCTTCAAAATTTAGCTTATAATTTGAAGCTTAGCGGCTGTAGCTCAGTTGGATAGAGTACTTGGCTACGAACCAAGGGGTCGTGGGTTCAATTCCTGCCAGCCGCACCAATTAAAAGCCCTGCAATGTAAAAATTGCAGGGCTTTTCTTTTTGGAACTTGCAAGGTGCATCTTTTCCTCGATGATTGACGCATGAGCAAAGCTTTCACGCGACAAAAAGATACTGAGGACGAGGACGTTGAGTTGCTCGTCCAGCCCGCCCTGCCCGTAGGCGGTAAAAATTACATTACGCCCCAAGGCTACGCACGTTTGCGTGCAGAGTTATTTGACCTTATTGACAACGAGCGCCCCAAAATCGTTGATATCGTGCATTGGGCGGCCAGCAATGGTGATCGCTCTGAGAATGGTGACTATCTGTACGGCAAAAAGCGCTTGCGCGAAATAGATCGGCGCATTCGTTTTTTGACCAAGCGCCTTGAAATTGCCGAGGTAGTCGATCCCCGCCTCCACCACGGCAGCGATCAGGTATTTTTTGGTGCCACTGTGACCTACGTGAATGATGAGGGCGTGCAGCGCACCATCACCATCTTGGGCATTGATGAGGCCGATAGCCTTCAAGCGCAAGTGAGCTGGGTCTCCCCAGTAGCGCAGGCTTTGCTCAAGGCCAGAGAGGGCGACGAGGTGACCTTGCCAACGCCAGCCGGGGTGCGGCTGCTAGAAGTTTTAGAGGTGCGCTACCCCGCTACAGCGGCTTAGGCAGTCAGTGTGCGGTTGGCGCGCAGCACGGCAGTGGTGCGGCGCAGGTTGCGCAGCACGGTTTCTAAGTGTGTTTGGTCGCGTACAGCAATGACAAAGCGCAAATCCACCGTATCCAGCGCCACTTCATCGTCCATGTCGATGCGGGTGATATCGGCTTCAGAGTGCGCCAGCTGTTCTGCAATCCGTCCCAGTACGCCTTTGCCGTTGCTGACCGTGACGATGACACCGGTTTCGAACAAGCGGGTGGGCTCTTCCGCCCAATCGACGGTGATAAAGCGCTCGCTGTCTTTATGTTGCAGTTTTTTGACTACAGTGCATTCTGCGCTGTGCACCACCAAGCCCTCGCCGCGTCCCAAGTAGCCGACGATGTGGTCGCCAGGAATCGGGCGACAGCAGCGTGCATATTGCACTGAGGCGTTTTCACTACCATCTAACGTAACGCCACCTTGCGAGAGGGTTTCGTGCGAGCCGTAGCGTTCGCGGGTTAGCAGCAGAGCATCTGGTTTGTGTCCGTCCTCTGCCATCAGCACCATCACACGCTTGGCGACGATGCTGGCAATGCGCTTGCCCAAGCCAATCTCGGTCATCAGCTCGCTGCGCGAATGGCTGCCGGTAAAGTGCAGTAGTTTTTCCCACAGCAGGTGCTCTTCGTTGTCCGACAGTGGCATCGATTGCAAACCCTCGGCGCGCAAGGCTTGTGCCAACAGCTTTTCGCCCAAACTTTCTGATTCAGTTTGTGCCAACGTTTTCAGGTGATTGCGAATTTTTGAGCGTGCCCGACCCGTACGGACAAAGCTCAGCCACGCCGGGTTAGGCGAGGAGTTGGGCGTGGTAATAATCTCTACTACGTCGCCGTTTTTTAATTCGGTGCGCAGCGGCACTTGTTCGTTATTGATTTTGGCGGCGCAGGTGCGGTTGCCGATGTTGCTGTGGATAGCGTAAGCAAAGTCGATTACAGTGGCACCGCGTGGCAGTGACAAAATTTGGCTTTTTGGCGTGAACACATAAACCGCGTCTGGAAACAGATCGACTTTGACGTGGTCCCAAAATTCGGCGGCGTCGCGGGTTTCATTTTGGATGTCCAAGAGCGATTGCAGCCACTGCGTGCCCAATCGACCCGAGGGGTTGCCTTCGGCATCGTCATCCGATTTGTATAACCAATGCGCGGCAACGCCGGCTTCGGCGATGACGTGCATTTCCTCGGTGCGCATTTGAAATTCGATATTGATGCCCGATGGCCCGACCAGCGTAGTGTGTAGCGACTGGTAGCCGTTGATTTTGGGTAGCGCAATGTAGTCTTTGAACTTGCCCGGCACCGGTTTGTACAGCTGGTGCAACATACCCAGCGCGGTGTAGCAGTCGGTGATGCTGGGGACGATGACGCGAAAGCCATGCAAGTCGGTCACTTGCGCAAAACTTTGGTGCTTATGCACCATTTTTTGGTAAATGGCGTACAGCGTCTTCTCACGGCCAGCCAAACGCGCCGTCATTCCTAAGCGGCTGAACACTGCCTCTACCTCTGATTGCACTTTTTGCACCAAGTCGCGGCGTCGATTGCGCGATTTGTTGATGGCTTTGCTTAGCGTGATGTAACGCCAAGAATGCAAGTGCATAAACGACAGGTCTTGCAGCTCGCGGTAGGTTTGGTTTAGCCCGAGGCGGTGCGCAATCGGCGCGTAAATTTCTAAGGTTTCGGAGGAGATACGCCCCCATTTGCTGCGCGGCATATCTGACAGCGTGCGCATATTGTGCGTACGGTCGGCCAGCTTAATCAAAATAACGCGCACATCGCGCGCCATCGCCAGCAGCATTTTGCGAAACGATTCGGCTTGGTTTTCTTCGCGGGTGTCGAAGTGCAGTTTCTCTAATTTGGTCAGTCCATCCACCAGCTCAGCCACCGGCTCACCAAAGCGTTCGGTTAAATCTGCTTTGGTGATACCGCAGTCTTCCATTGCGTCGTGCAGCAGGGCGGCGACCAGCGCTTCCGCATCCAGCTTCCAATTGACGCATTGCGCAGCCACCGCAATCGGGTGTGTGATGTATAAGTCGCCGCTGCTGCGCAATTGGCCGGTATGTGCTTTATCTGCATAACGATAGGCTTGGCACACCATCTCAATGCTAGCGGGATCAAGGTAATCAAGTCTTTCAGTGAGCGCCACAAAACTGGCTTCAGCCGCCGCAGCTTTACTGAGCGGCGCTGCAGCGCCGCTGGAAGGAGGAATTTCGTTGGAGAGGGACATATTCAACACCACATTCATGCCTTAAATGTAGCGCGCCTGTGCGTAACGAGTGTAGATATGAAAAAAGCACCGCTCGCGGTGCTTTTTTCATGGGCGTGCAAGGAGAATAATTAACCTGGCACTTTTTTCAGCATCTCGATGCCCACCTTGCCTGCAGCAATCTCACGTAAAGCGGTCACCGCAGGTTTGTTACGGCTCTGGATGCGGGGGGCATGGCCTTGGCTGAGCATACGCGCACGATAGGTAGCCGCCAGTACCAGTTGAAAGCGGTTGGGGATCTGCTCAAGGCAGTCTTCTACAGTAATGCGGGCCATGATTTACTCCAGGGAACTTCAGGGGATATTGAGCGACTCGAACGTTGCGGCTCGGGCACGGCGCTGAGCCGCGTATTTGAGCCGCTGGGCGTGGGCGATGGCTTTTAGGTCGAAAAGTGCGCGCTCAAACAGTTCGTTAATTATAACGAAATCGAAGTTTACGGCCTGTGCCATCTCGGTGGCGGCATTTTGCAGGCGCAGCTCGATGATTTCGGCCGAGTCTTCGCCCCGGCGCTCTAGGCGCGAGCGCAGCTCTTCCCAGCTGGGTGGCAGTATGAAGATCAGCACCGCGTTGGCAAAGGTCTTTTTGATTTGCAGCGCGCCTTGAAAGTCGATCTCCAAAATCACGTCAGCACCTTGGGCAATGCGCTCTTCGATGGCTTTTTTCGATGTGCCATAACGCTGGCCGTGGACATGCGCCCATTCGACAAAGGCGTTGGATGCCACCATGGCATCAAATTCAGTTTGCGAGGCAAAAAAATAGTCGCGCCCGTGTTTTTCCTGACCGCGCGGAGCACGAGTAGTGTGCGAGACCGATAAAAAAATATGCGAATCGAGCTCCAACAGGGCTTTGACCAAGCTGGACTTGCCAGCCCCGCTGGGCGCGGCGACGACAAAGAGGTTTCCGGGGTAGTCCGTGGTGGGGGTGTCTGATGCGTTGGGCATGCTGCTGAGTGCTGGTTGTCTTGGGCGCTATAAAAATAAAAGCGTTATTCGATATTTTGCACTTGCTCGCGCATTTGTTCGATCAGCACCTTCATGTCCACGCTGATGCGCGTCATCTCCAGCACAGCCGATTTGGAACCTAACGTGTTGGCTTCGCGGTGCAGTTCTTGGATTAAGAAGTCGAGGCGTTTACCAATTTCGCCGCCTTGCTGCAATAAGCGCTCGATTTCGTCCAAGTGCGATTGCAGGCGCGTCACTTCTTCGGCCACATCGATGCGGATGGCAAAGGCGGTGGCCTCGGACAGGGCGCGGTCTTGCGCCGCCTCGGGTGTGGCGCTGCCTTCGGCCAAGCCCATCGCTTCTTTCCAGCGCTCCATAAAGCGCAGGCGTTGTTGCTCGACCAGTTGCGGCACCAGTGGCACGGCTTGTTGTGTCAGCGCGCGCAGTTGGTTCAGGTGACTGTGCAGCATGTTGGCCAAGCGCTCGCCCTCTTGTTTGCGCGCAGCCAGCAGGGCTTTGAGGGCTTTTTCAGCCAGTGCTGGAATGGTCTTGCTCCAGTCTTCTTGGCTGCTGTGGCTGTTGGCGCTCAGGCGCAATACCTCGGCTACCGACAGTGGCGCAGCGTCTGGTAGCCACGCTTGCACGTTGTCTTGCAGGCCATTGAGGCGCTGTAAAAATCGCGTTGACAACTCGGGCAGGGTGCCGACACCGGCGTTTTCAATGGCGGCGCGCACCTCGACTTTGCCGCGCTTGATTTTCTTGGTCAGCAGCGTGCGCAGCAGCGGCTCCATAGCGCGCAGCTCGTCGGGTAGGCGAAACGAGATGTCTAAAAACCGGCTGTTGACCGAGCGAATTTCCAGCCCCAGCTGGCGCGCAGGAGGGGTCCGCACATCGGCATCGCTGCCTTGGGTGGATGCGTCCTGCTGGGCGCTGGCGTATCCGGTCATGCTGTAAACTGCCATTGAATTTATGTGTTTGCTAATAATCCGGCGATTATCCGGTTTCTGCTGTACCCACTAAATTCTCCGCGCAAAATATGTCAAAAACCAAGCCGGCGTCGCTGCCGCCCGATACGGTCATAGGTGGCTATCGTGTGATACGCCGGGTCTCTTCAGGGGGCTTTGGTGTGGTCTATCTGGCGCTGGACGGCGAAGGCCAGCAAGTGGCCATTAAAGAGTATCTGCCCTCCTCGCTGGCTACGCGCTCCGTTGGCGAGTTGCTGCCCAAAGTGCCACCGGAAAAGCTCTCCCTCTACCGCCTCGGCCTGAAAAGCTTTTTTGAAGAAGGCCGCGCGCTGGCGCAAATTTCACACGCCTCGGTGGTCAGCGTGCTGAATTTTTTTCGCGAGAACGAAACCGTTTACATGGTGATGAATTACCTAGAGGGCGCGACCCTGCAGGACTTCATCATCACCGCCCGCGACCTGAAAACTGAAAAAGTTTTTCGCGAATCCACCATCCGCTCGTTGTTTGAAGAAGTGCTGCGCGGCATGCGCATCGTCCACCAGCACAAGATGCTGCATTTGGACATCAAGCCCGCCAACATCTTCATCACCGACGACAACAAAGCGGTGTTGATTGACTTTGGCGCCGCGCGCGAGGTGCTGTCCAAAGAAGGCAACTTCATCCGCCCGATGTACACGCCCGGCTTTGCCGCGCCCGAGATGTACCGGCGCGACTCCTCGATGGGGCCGTGGACCGATATTTACGCCATTGGCGCTTGTATGTACGCCTGTATGCAAGGCTTTCCACCCAACGAGGCGCCCCAACGCCATGACAAAGACCGTCTCGCGCTGGCGCTGACCAAGCTGCGCGGCGTCTATTCAGACAACCTGATTGAAGTGGTCGAGTGGTGCATGGCGATGGACCCGCTCTCGCGCCCGCAGTCGGTGTTTGCGCTGCAAAAAGAGCTCTCGCGCGAAGGCGAGCGCCGCTACACCAAGCTCACGGTGGCCGAGAAGATGCGCCTGCAACTCGACACCTTGGTGGCTGACACCAAAAAAAGCGTGCAAAAAGTCGGTGATGTGGCCGGTCTGACAGGCAAACCTAAATGAAATTTTCTGTCTTTCAAGTCAGCCGCCGCGGTGGCCGCGAAAAAAACGAAGACCGCATGGGCTACTGCTACACCCGTGAGGCCGGGCTGTTTGTGCTAGCCGACGGCATGGGCGGGCATCCCGAGGGCGAAGTGGCAGCGCAAATCGCCCTGCAAACTATTGCCGCGCGCTTTCAAAGCCAAGCCAAACCGGCTTTGGCGGATGTGCAGGAGTTTTTGTCCTCGGCGCTGCTGGCGGCGCACCACCAAATTTTGCGTTATGCCAGCGACAAAGGCGCGCTCGACTCGCCGCGCACCACGCTGGTGGCCGCCGTGCTGCAAGGTGGCTGCGCCACGTGGGTTCACTGCGGCGACTCGCGCCTGTACATGGTGCGCGCCGGCGAGCTGCTGACGCGCACGCGCGACCATTCCTACATGGAGCTGCCCCACATTCCGGCCAGCTTGGCGCACATCAACCGCAACGTGCTGTTTACCTGTCTGGGTTCGCCAACCAAGCCGATTTACGACTTGGCCGGTCCGGTGGCGCTGGAGCAAGGCGACCGCATTTTGCTGTGCTCGGACGGCCTGTGGGGCGCGCTCAGCGATGAGGTCATTGCCCGCGATGTAGCCCGCTTGCCGGTGGCTGAGGCGGTGCCCGAGTTGGTCGAAAGCGCCCTGCGCAGCGCCGGCGCTGGCAGCGACAACGTCACTGTGATTGCGCTGGAGTGGGAGACGCCCGATCCGTTTGAATCGACCCAAGGCATCTCGATCGACAGCATCGGCGGCGATGTGTTTGCCTCAACCATCCAAGCTGCTGCGCTCGATGAGTTTGATGACACCGATGACTTGGACGATGCGGCCATCGAGCGCTCGATTGCCGAAATCAACGAAGCCATTCGCCGCTCCGCCGCTCGCAAAATCTAAAGGCGCGTTTTTTACTCACAAAATAATAGCTGCTAGCGCACGTATCTAAAGGGATGGAGGCCATTTTGACTATGAAAATCGTATTGGCATCGAACAACCGCGGCAAATTGGCCGAATTGCAAACCATGTTCGCCCCGCTGGGCGTTGAATTGATCCGCCAAGCCGACCTCGGCGTGGGCGAGGCCGAGGAGCCGCACCGCACTTTTGTCGAAAACGCACTGGCCAAAGCGCGCTTTGCGTCGGCGCACACCGGCTTGGCCGCCATTGCCGACGACGCTGGCCTGTGCGTCGACGCCTTTGGCGGCCTGCCGGGCGTGGACACGGCGCACTACTGCACGCAGTTTGGCTACGACAAAAGCGACGACAACAACGTCATCGCCCTGCTGGAGCAAATGCAGCACCAAGACAACCGCCGCGCCGCGCTGGTCAGCACGCTGGTGGCGGTGCGCAGCCCGCAAGACCCGGAGCCGTTGATTGCCGTGGGCCGCGTGGTTGGCGAAATCACGCGCGAGCGGCGCGGCAGCAACGGTTTTGGTTTTGACCCGGTGATGTTTCTGCCGCAGCTGGGCAAAACCTTTGCCGAGTTGCCCACCGAAGTCAAAAATGCCTACAGCCACCGTGGCAGCTCCTCGCAGCAAATGCTGGCGCTGCTGCGCGAGCGCTGGCTGTGAGCGGGCGCGCTATGACCGACTCCATTCCCATCATTGCGGTGGCGCAGGTCAGCACGGAAGATGCGCCTGCCCCACTGCGCGATATCCAGCACTACATGCGCCCCGGCCTGCTGCAGCTCGCCAGCCTGCCGCCGCTGTCGCTCTACGTCCACCTGCCGTGGTGCCTGAAAAAATGCCCGTACTGCGATTTCAATTCGCACGAGTGGCAGGGCGCTGGCGGTGCGACGGGTGTTCCCGAGCAGCGTTACCTTGACGCGCTGATGGCCGACCTCGAAGCCGCGCTGCCGCTGGTTTGGGGCCGCCAAGTCCACAGCATTTTTATTGGCGGCGGCACGCCCAGCCTGTTTTCGCCGCAGTCGATTGACCGGCTGCTGGGCGATATCCGCGCCCGCCTGCCGCTGGCGGCCGGCTGCGAAATCACGCTCGAAGCCAACCCCGGCACCTTTGAGAAAGACCGCTTTCGCGCCTTCCGTGCGGCGGGCGTGACGCGCTTGTCGATTGGCGTGCAAAGCTTTAACGACCGCCACCTGCAGGCGCTGGGCCGCGTCCACGACCGCGCGCAGGCGCTGGCAGCGGTCGAAGAAGCCGCGCAGGCCTTTGACACCTTCAACCTTGATTTGATGTACGCGCTGCCCGGCCAAACGATGGCCGAGTTGGACGAAGACTTGCGCACCGCGCTGGCCTTGAAGCCGCCGCACATCTCGATCTACCACCTGACGATTGAGCCGAACACCTATTTCGCCAAGTTTCCACCGGTGATTCCAGAGGACGACGACGCCTACGCCATGCTCGACCGCATCACCGAGCTGACCGGCCAAGCTGGCATGGCGCGCTACGAAATCTCGGCCTACGCCAAGCCCGGCCACGCTTGCTGGCACAACACCAATTACTGGCAGTTTGGTGACTATTTGGGCATTGGCGCCGGCGCGCACAGCAAGCTCAGTTTTGCCCACCGCGTGGTGCGCCAGACGCGTTTTCGCGACCCGGCGCGCTACATGGACAACGCGCTGGCCGGCCACGCGCTGGCGCAAGACGCCGACGTGCGCCGCGCTGATTTGCCGTTTGAGTACATGCTCAACGCGCTGCGGCTGCGCGGCGGTTTTGCGCTGCAAGACTTCACCGAGCGCACCGGCCTGGCCATCACCTCGATTGCCAAAGCCCTGGACGAGGCCGAGCGCAAAGGCCTGATTGAGCGCGACATCGCCCACGTGCGCCCTACCGAGCGCGGCTTTGATTTTTTGAGCGATTTGCAGGCGCTGTTTTTGGCCAATTAAGGCCTGTAGCCCAATAAATACGTGCGGTTGTAGCTATTGTTTTTATAGTCTATTAGCTGCAATGCGCGGCAGCAATTTTGCCTTGTGCGTCTAAGAGCAAATTCAGCCGTTCGCGGTTGAATTCGCGCGTTGTCGGTTGGTTGGGGTGCAGCACCCGGGCAATGGCGGCACCGCTGGCGATGCGGGCTTTTTCAATCACGCCGGCAGTGGCGGGCTGGCCGATGAAGGCTTGCGCGGGCGCGGCCTCGCACACGCCCCCGCGCGGGCCGGGGGTTTGCCACTGGTGGGGCGGTGTGGCCGCAGGGCGCTGGCTGGCAGACGGACCGATAGGCCCAGCGCAACCGGCCAAGAGGGCCAAAGTGCCACTGCCGAGTACAGCGGCCAAAACGCTACGGGTATGCATCATCATTTTTTCTCCAAAAATTAGCGTGTGCTTTAAATCGCCAGCGGATCGACATCAATCAGCCAGCGCACCACGCTTTTGTGCTCAGGCTGGCTGCGCGTGGCGTGCAGCAGCGGCTGCCAGCCGGCCAAAAAGCGCTGCAATGCCGGGCGCGAGGGTGATTCAAGCAGCATTTGCGCCCGCTCGACGTTGGCGACGCGCTGGATGGTCAGGGGCACCGGCGGGTACAGCGTGACCTGCTCCAGCCCGGCCACAGCGTGGGCGCGGGCGGCGTCGCTGGCCGCTTGCAAAAAGCCTTGCGCCGCTTCTTGTGTGCGCGCATCGGCGCGCACTAAGGCTTGGAAAGCGAACGGCGGCATGGCGGCGTCGCGGCGCTCTTGCAGCTGCTGCGCGGCAAAGGCCGGGTAGTCGTGCTGGCGCAGCGCGGCGAAGAGGGCGTGCTCGGGGTGGAAGGTTTGCAGCCACATCTCGCTGCGGCTGCCTTGGGCGGCGACGTACTGCGCATCGCGCCCAGCGCGGCCGCTGGCTTGCAGCAGCAGCGCAAATAACCGCTCCGCCGCGCGAAAGTCGCTGGAGAACAGCGCGCCATCGGGCTGCACCGCCGCCACCAACGTGATGCGGCGAAAGTCATGCCCTTTGGCGACCATTTGCGTGCCAATCAGCACGTCAATCTCGCCGGAATGCACCTGCGCCAACTGCGTTTGCAGCGCACCTTTGAGCTTGGTGGTGTCGGCGTCGATGCGGGCGACTTTGACCGGCTGGCCGTCGGGGCGCAGCACGCCAGTCAGCAGGTGCGTGAGTTGCTCTTCGAGTTGCTCAGTGCCTTGGCCGATGGCGGTGATGTCGGGGCTGGCGCAGCCCGGGCAAGCGCGCGGCACGCGCACTGTGTAGCTGCAGTGGTGGCAGCGCAGCGTGCGGTCGATGCGGTGGAACACTTGGTGGGCGCTGCAGTGCGGGCAGTCGCTTTTCCAGTCGCAATCGGCGCAGTGCAGCACCGGCGCGTAGCCACGGCGGTTGAGCAAAATCATGCACTGCTCGCCGCGCTCGACGCGCTCTTGCAGCGCGGCCAGCAGCGGCGCCGAGAACACCGTGCGCCGGGGTTGGCGCTTCATGTTGACCACGCGTAGCACTGGCAAGCTGGCGGCGTTGTCACCCGAGGCGATGCGGCTGGGCATCTCTAGGCGCAGATAGCGTCCGCCGGGGTCGCCGTCGGTGGCGGCTCGGCTGGCGTACCAGCTCTCCAGCGACGGGGTGGCCGAACCGAGGATGACTTTGGCGTGCTGCTCGCGCCCGCGCCAAATCGCCAAGTCGCGGGCGGAGTAGCGCGCACCTTCTTGCTGCTTGTAGCTGGCGTCGTGCTCCTCATCGACCACTATCAGCTTGAGTCCCGGCATCGAGGCAAACACCGCCATGCGCGTGCCCAGCACGATGCGCGCGCTGCCGCTGTGCGCGGCCAGCCAGTTTTTCAGCCGCTGCGGGTGGGTCATGCCGCTGTGCAGCGAGACCACGCTGTCCTCGCCAAAGCGGGCGGTGAAGCGCTCTTGCAACTGCGGCGTCAGGTTGATCTCCGGCACCATCACCAGCGCTTGCGGGGCGATGCCGTTGATGGGTTCGCCGTCCAGCGCCTGTTGCACGCAGCGCATATACACCTCGGTTTTGCCGCTGCCGGTGCTGCCAAACAGCAAAAACGGGCCAGTATTTGCATCAATTTGGGCTGTAGCCCTTTGCTGCTCTGCGGTGAGCGCTATCAAAGGCGTAGCGTCGGCGCTGGCCTGCGCAGTGCTGGGGCGGCGCAGGCGGCGTGCCAGTTGCGCGGCGTTGAGGTCGCGCAGCTGCGGCGGCAGGGCGGTCATGGCGATTTCGCCCAAGCTGCGCTGGTAATAGCGTGCGGCAAAGGCAACCAAGCGGCGCCAGTGGCCGTCCAGCGGCGCAATGCCGTCCAGCACGCCAGCGACAGCGCGCGCCGCTTTGCCCGCTGGCAGCGGCGGCGCGTCGCCCTCCCAGACCACGCCCAGCACCTCGCGCGCGCCCAGCGGCACGCGCACCAGCGTGCCCGGTGCCAGGGCGCGCTCGCAGCTATAGCTCAGCAGCGCGCCGAGGTTGCTGTGGACGGGCGTGTGCAGCGCCACCGATAGCAAAACGCTGGGCGCCGCGGGGGCCGCAGAGGGGGCGGCAGACGGGTGGGGTGGTGGTGTGGACAAAAGCAGCATTCAGCCGGTGCGTAACAAAAAGGGGCAAAAAAGCGCGTTCAGCCGCGTTTCTGTGGATAACTTTGTTGACATCCTGCGCCGCAGCGTCCGCGCTGGGGCGGCTGCGGCGCGATTTTAGGGTGCTAGGGTTTATACGGATAAGGTAAAAAACCTTATGAATCAATAGCTTTTTACCTTGTCTAGCGAATGCTGCAACGACGGTAGCGGTGTGCGGCAAGGCGCTGCCGCTCGACTTTTTATGTGCATAAGTCGCAGCGGATAACACTGCCAAAGCCTTTTTTGGCCTTGATTTGTGGTATTGCAGGCTTAAAAATGACTGCTTTATGCCCAAAAACAGTGCAAGTGCTTGATTTTCTTGGGTTTTTAACAACTACCCAGAATTTCTGTGGACAACCCTGTGGATAACTCGCTTTTGGGTCTGCCAAAGCTTGTATCCATGCGGGTTGCAACACATTGCCTAGCAAACAAGCAACCGCCGCCATCTATATAAATCAATGGCTTAGCGGTGGCTCGGGTTGGCTCCATTCGGGGCAGGCCAGATTTAGCCTTGGCGCATGGCACGCGATTGGTTGTGTACCGCTTCGACCAGCGCAGTGACGTGCTCGGGCGGTGTGAACTGGCTGATGCCGTGGCCGAGGTTGAAGATGTGCGTCGGCCCGGTGGTGTTGCGGTCGGTGTGTGGCTGGCCAAAGCTGGCCAGCACGCGGGCGACTTGCGCCTCAATTTGCGCCGGCGGGGCAAACAATACGTTGGGGTCGATGTTGCCCTGCAGCGCTTTGCCGGGGCCGCCAACTGCGCCGCCGACCAGTGTGCGGGCACGACCCAAGTTGGCCGTCCAGTCCAGACCCAGCACTTCGCAGTCCAGCGGCTGCATGTCTTGCAGCCACAGCGCGCCGCCTTTGGTAAACACCAAGCGCGGCACATCCTGGCCATCAGCGCCGGTGCGCTTGAGCTGCGCCAGCACGCGCTGGGTGTAGGCCAAGCTAAATTCTTGGAACGCGCCATCGGCCAGCACGCCGCCCCAGCTGTCAAAAATCATCACCGCTTGCGCGCCAGCGTCAATTTGCGCGTTCAGGTACTGCGCCACGCTGTCGGCGTTGATGGCCAAGATGCGGTGCATCAGGTCGGGGCGCGCGTACATCAGCGTTTTGACGTGGCGGTAGTCCTGGGAGCCACGGCCTTCGACCATGTAGCAAGCCAGCGTCCACGGGCTGCCGGAGAAGCCAATCAGCGGCACGCGGCCATTCAAAGCGCGGCGGATGCTGGTGACAGCATCAAACACATAGCGCAGCTTGTTCATGTCCGGCACGGCGAGCTGGGCGACGTCGGCTTCGGTGCGGATGGTTTGGGCAAAGCGCGGCCCTTCGCCCTCGGCAAAGGTCAAGCCCAAACCCATCGCGTCAGGCACCGTCAGGATGTCGCTGAACAAGATGGACGCGTCCAGCGCAAAGCGCTCTAGCGGCTGCAGCGTGACTTCGGTGGCGTAGTCCACATTGGTCGCCAAGCCCATAAAGCTGCCAGCTTTAGCGCGCGTTTCCTTGTATTCGGGCAGGTAGCGGCCGGCTTGGCGCATTAACCACAGGGGGGTGTAGTCCGTGGCTTGGCGGCGGCAAGCGCGCAGAAAGGTGTCGTTGGTGAGGGGGGCAAAAGAAGTGCTCATGGCGATGATTGTCTCAGAGCGATGCGGCGGTGCCCATGCGGGTTTTTTTGCCGCCGATGCCGGCTATATCAAACTGTGCTGCTGGGGGTTGCCCAGACAAGCTATCACCAGTAGCTGGATAATAGGAAGTTTGCAAAGGTTGGCGCACCGGTGCCAGCCCGCCCCACACTAAAACCCCCTGCGATGCGGCCAAGCCGCTGTTCTGGAGCACAACTGAAAATGGCCGATTCTTTTTCCTATGAACAATTAATTGCCTCTGGTGAGGGCAAATTGTTCGGCCCCGAGAGCGGCCGCTTGCCGCTGCCGCCGATGCTGATGTTTGACCGCATCACCCACATCGACGCCGACGGCGGCGCCCACGGTTTGGGCAAAATCCGCGCCGAATTGGACGTTAAGCCGGATTTGTGGTTTTTTGCTTGCCACTTTCAAGGCGACCCGGTGATGCCCGGTTGCTTGGGACTGGACGCTATGTGGCAGTTGATTGGCTTTTATTTGACTTGGCTGCAACTGCCCGGCAAGGGCCGTGCCTTGGGCGCGGGCGAAGTCAAGTTCACCGGCGAAGTCGGCCCCGATGTGAAGCAAGTGGTGTACGAAATCGACATCAAGCGCGTCATCAAACGCAAGCTGGTGATGGCGATTGGTGATGCCCGCTTGTTGGCCGACGGCAAAGAAATTTACGTGGCCAACGACCTGCGCGTCGGTCTGTTTAAGAGAGAAGAAAAGGAAGAGGCACCGGCCTCAGGAGCTGCAGCATGAGCACCAACATGAGCACCAGCAAAAATTTGAAACGCGTCGTGATTACCGGCACCGGCATCGTCTCGTGCATTGGCAACGACAACGCCAGCGTCACTAAATCGCTGCGCGAAGGCATTTCTGGCATTAGCGCGATGCCCGAGTTCGCCGAACTGGGCATGCGCAGCCGTGTCGCTGGCGTGCCGCAAATTAATTTGGAAGAGCGCATCGACCGCAAGCAACTGCGCTTTATGGGCGACGCGGCCGCTTACGCCCACGTGGCGCTGGCCGATGCGATTGCCTTGGCCGGTTTGACGCCAGAGCAGGTCTCGCACCCGCGCACCGGGCTGATCATGGGTTCGGGCGGCGGCTCGCCAGCCAACCAAATTGAGGCCGCTGACATCCTGCGCGCCAAGGGCATCCGCCGTGTGGGACCGTACCAAGTGACGCGCTGCATGAGCTCGACCGTGTCGGCCTGTCTTTCGACCAACTTTGCCATCAAGGGCATCAACTACTCCATCACCTCGGCTTGCTCCACTTCAGCGCACTGCATTGGTGCGGCGGCGCAGCAAATTGCGTGGGGCATGCAAGACGTGATGTTTGCCGGCGGCGGCGAAGAGGTCACTTGGGGCATGGGCTTGCTGTTTGACGCGATGGGCGCGATGTCCAGCGCCTACAACGAGACGCCCGAAAAGGCGTCCCGCCCCTACGACGCCCACCGCGACGGCTTTGTGCTGTCGGGCGGCGGCGGCGCGGTGGTGCTCGAGAGCTTGGAGCACGCCTTGGCGCGCGGCGCCAACATCCTCGGCGAAGTGATTGGTTTTGGCGCGACGTCGGATGGCGCTGACATGGTTGCGCCTTCGGGCGAGGGCGCGATTGCCTGCATGCGCCAAGCCATTGAAGGCCTCGATGCGCCCATCGACTACATCAACACCCACGGCACCTCGACGCCGGTGGGCGATGTGCCCGAGCTGCGCGCCATCAAAGAGGTGTTTGGCGAGGCGATTCCGCCGTTTTCCTCGACCAAGTCGCTCACCGGCCACTCGCTGGGCGCGACCGGCGTGCAAGAGGCCATTTACTGCCTGCTGATGCTGCAGCAGGGCTTTATTGCCGGCTCGGTCAACGTCGAGACGCTCGAACCCGCCGCCGAAGGCATGCCGCTGGTGCGCGAGACGCGCGACGCACCGATTCGCACCGCGCTGTCCAACAGCTTCGGCTTTGGTGGCACCAACGCCAGCTTGGTGCTGCGCCGCTGGGAAGGCGTTTAAACCGAAACCCGGCTGAAACTGCGCACTGCGATTTCAGCCCATCAGCCAAGCCCTGACTGCAAAGCCAGGGCTTTTTTTATGGCGGGTTTTTTGCAACCTTGGCGCGCATTTGCGCTCCAATCGCAGCTTGATGGCTGCCAGGAACGCTTGATGAATTCTTCTTTTTTACGCCTAGGGTGGCGCACGCTGTGGCGCGATGTGCGCGCGGGCGAACTGCGCCTGTTGCTGGTTGCCGTCACACTGGCCGTCGCGGCGCTGACCTCGGTCGGGTTTTTTGCCGACCGGCTGCAAGGCGGCTTGGCGCGCGATGCGCTGCAACTGCTGGGCGGTGATGTGGTGCTGGTGAGTGATGCGCCCACGCCCGCAGCGTTTGCGCAGCAGGCGCAGGCGCTGGGCTTGCAAACGGCGACCAGCATGGGCTTTCCGACGATGGCGCGCGCGCCTGAGGCGCAGGGCGGTGGCGTCAAACTGGTGGCGCTCAAAAGCGTGCAGCCCGGCTACCCCTTGCGCGGCAACATGCAAGTGGCCGACGCGCCGGGCGCAGCGCCCTACGCCACGCGCGAGATTCCGGCGCAGGGCGAAGTCTGGGTCGATGCGCAGTTGCTCGAAGCGCTGGATTTGGCGATGGGCGACTTTTTGCTGCTCGGCGACGCGCAGTTGCGCATTGGCCGGCTGATTACGCTCGAACCCGACCGGGGCGGCGGCTTTACCGGCTTTGCGCCGCGCGCCATGCTCAATGCTGCCGATATGGCGGCGACTGGGCTGGTGCAGCCGGCCAGCCGCATTGCTTACCGCTTTGCGGTGGCGGGCGCGCCGTCTGCGGTGCAAGCGTTCAGCCGCTGGGCGGCATTGCAAGTGCAAGAACCCGGCGTGCGCGGCGTGCGGCTCGAATCCCTCGACAGTGGTCGTCCCGAAATGAAGCAAACGCTGGAGCGGGCGCAAAAGTTTCTCAACCTCGTTGCTTTGCTGGCCGCGCTGCTGTCGGCGGTGGCGGTGGCGCTGGCGGCGCGCGGCTTTGCCGCCAGCCACTTGGACGCCTCGGCGCTGCTGCGCGTGCTGGGGCAAAGCCAGCGCACGATTGCGCTCAGCTATACGTTTGAATTTGTGCTGGTCGGCCTGTTCGCCAGCGCGCTGGGCGTGGCGCTGGGGTTCGCTGTGCATTACGTGTTTGTTTTATTGCTGGCGGGCTTGGTGTCCTCGGCTTTGCCTGCCGCCAGCTTGTGGCCGGCGGCGCTGGGCTTGGGCGTTGGATTGACGCTGCTGCTGGCGTTTGGCCTGCCGCCGGTGCTGCAACTGGCGCAGGTGCCGCCGCTGCGGGTCATGCGCCGTGATGTTGGCGCGCTGCGCCCGGCGTCGCTCGCCGTGCTGGCGCTGGGCATCAGCGGCTTTGCGGCCTTGCTGTTGGTGGTCAGCAGCGATTTAAAGCTGGGTTTGATTGCCGTCGGCGGTTTTGCCGGCGCCGTGCTGTTGTTTGCTGCGCTGGCTTGGGCTGCGGTGCAAGTGCTGCGCCGCAGCGTCAACGAAACCCGCGCCCCGCGTTGGCTGGTGTTGGCGACGCGGCAAATCGCGGCGCGCCCGGCTTATGCCGTGGTGCAGGTCAGCAGCTTGGCGGTGGGATTGCTGGCGCTGGTGTTGCTGGTGCTGCTGCGCACCGACTTGCTGGCCAGCTGGCGCCAAGCCACGCCGGCCGATGCGCCCAACCGCTTTGTCATCAACGTGCAGCCCGACCAGTCGGAGGCGTTTCAGCAAGCGCTGCGCCGCGCGGGCGTGGCGCAGTACGACTGGTATCCGATGATTCGCGGCCGTTTGGTGGCCGTGAACGGCAAGCCCGTCGGTGCGGCGGATTACACCGACGACCGCGCTCAGCGCTTGATTGAGCGCGAATTCAACCTCTCCACCGCTGTCGAGGTGCCATCGCACAACCCAGTGGTTGCCGGCCGCTGGACACCGAACGAAGCCGGCGCCATCAGCATGGAAGACGGCATTGCCACCACCTTGGGACTGAAGCTGGGCGACGAGCTGCGCTTTGACATCGGCGGCGTCACCAAAGACGCGCGCATCACCAGCTTGCGCAAGGTGGATTGGGGCTCGATGCGCGCCAACTTTTTTGCCATGTACCCGGTGGCGCATTTGGACGGCGTGGCCATCACCTATTTGGCGGCCTTCCACGCGCCGGACAAAGCCGGTTTTGACAACGCGCTGGTGCAGCAATTCCCCAACATCACCAGCGTCGATATGGCGGCGACGCTGGCGCAGGTGCAAAGCGTGCTCGATCAGGTCATCAAGGCGGTGGAGTTTTTGTTCGCCTTCACGCTGGCGGCGGGGCTGGTGGTGCTGTTTGCCGCCGTGACGGCGACGCGCGAAGAGCGCGCGCGCGAGTACGCCATCATGCGCGCCCTCGGCGCCCGTGCCAGCTTGCTGCGCCAAGTGCAGCGCGCGGAGTTGGCGGGCGTTGGCCTGTTGGCCGGCTTTTTGGCCAGCGCGGTGGCGATGGGGGTGGGCTGGGCGTTGGCGCATTACGTGTTTGACTTCACGTGGACGGCCTCGTTGTGGGTGCCGTTGGTGGGCAGCGCAGCTGGCGCGGTGTTGGCGCTGCTGGCCGGCTGGTGGGGGCTGCGCGAAGTGCTGCAACGCCCCGTCATGGACACCCTGCGCCGCGCCGCCGAATAAACTAAACCCTGTCTTAACTATTAATTTAATAGCTGCTAGCGCACGTATCTATTGGGCTAGAGGCACTTTTCACTATGAATTGTCCGATCAAACACAACGTACCGCTGGCCGCGCCAGCCCCCACCAGCGCCGCTGCGGCCGATAGCGCTTTTGCCCTGATTGGCGGCGAGCCGGCGCTGGAAGCGCTGGTGGCGCGCTTTTACGACCTGATGGAGCTGGAGCCGCGCTACACCGAACTGCGCGCCAGCCACGGCAGCACGCTGGACGAGGCGCGGCAAAAGCTGTTTTGGTTTCTGTGCGGCTGGATGGGCGGCCCCGACTACTACCAAGAGCGCTTTGGCCACCCGCGTTTGCGCGGGCGGCATTTGCCGTTTTCCATCGGCATCAAAGAGCGCGACCAGTGGGTTGCCTGCATGGACCAAGCCATGCTGGAAACCGAAGTGCCCGAGCCCCTGCGCTCGCGCCTGTCGGAGAGTTTTATGACCACCGCCGACTTCATGCGCAACCGCAATGGGTAAGCTTGGATGCAATTAAAATTAATAGCTGCTAGCGCCCGTGTTTATTGGGCTAGAGGCCTAAAGTACTCTAAATAATGGCCTGTTTGGCAGCTTTTTGGCCTAAGATTTGCCGCCCTCAAGCCCTCAAGCCCTCAAACACAAGGAAACACAACCTATGTCGATAACCGCTTGGATGCTGATAGGCCTGCTGGTCGTGCTGTTGCTGTGGGCGGTGTCGGTTTACAACCGGCTGGTGCAACTGCGCAACCGCATTACCAACGCCTTTGGCCAGATCGACGTGCAGCTCAAGCGGCGTTACGACTTGGTGCCGAACTTGGTTGAAGTGGC
>JAGNUJ010000078.1 GCA_017987055.1 Giesbergeria sp. | reverse complement strand
GGCGTGCCGTAGCCGTCTTTTTCGTAGATTTTGTGGATCTTCTCGAACATCTCGCGCATCAGGTCAAAGCGGCGCAGGGCTTCGTTTTTCAGCTCTTCCAAGCGGCGGGTCATGGCTTTGGAGCCGCCCTTGCCGTCGTCATCGTCGTCCTCGTCAAACTCGTCAAAGTCTTCCTCGGCCACGTAGTCGTCGGCTTCGTTGGGGTTGGAGAAGCCATCGACGATGGTGGTGATGACCACTTTGCCGCTGCGAATTTCTTCGCCCATTGCCAGCACCTCGGCAATCGTGGCCGGGCAGGCGCTGATGGCTTCCATCATCGCCATCAGGCCGCCTTCGATGCGTTTGGCGATTTCGATTTCACCTTCGCGCGTCAGCAGCTCGACCGTGCCCATTTCGCGCATGTACATGCGCACCGGATCGGTGGTGCGGCCAAACTCGCTGTCCACGGTGGACAGCGCCGCTTCGGCCGCTTCTTCGGCCTCTTCTTCGGTCGAGGCGGTTTGCGCGGTGTTGGTGACCAGCAACTGCTCAGCATCGGGCGTTTGCTCGTACACCGCCACGCCCAAGTCATTCAGCATGGAAATCACCACTTCCAGCGTCTCTTGGTCAACCAGCTTGTCGGGCAAGTGGTCAGAAATTTCGCCGTGGGTCAGGTAGCCGCGCGTTTTGCCCAGCTTGATCAGCGTTTTCAGGCGCGAGCGGCGCTTGGCCATGTCTTCTTCGGACAGGACGGTTTCGTCCAAGCCAAACTCTTTCATCAAGGCGCGCTCTTTGGCCTTGCTGATTTTCATGCGCAGCGGCTTGACTTTTTCTACCGGCGCGGCGGTCGGGTCGGTCGCGACTTCGGCTTCGGCTTCTGGCTCGCCTTCCAAGTCGGCTTCGATGTCGGACAAATCGGTATCGTCGTCATCGCTGTCTTTGGGCTTGCGGCCGGGGGCTTTTTTGGCGGCGGCTTTGGCGGGTGCTTTGACAGCGGTTTTTGCCGGGGTTTTCGTGGTAGCGGTTTTGGTGGCGGCGCGTTTCTTTGGCGCTTCGGCGGCACCCTCTTCAGCGGCGGCATCCACAGTTTTGGCGACTTTGACTACTTTGGCACGGGCTGGTTTTTTCTTGAGCAATTCATCAGCGGCTTTGAGCAGCTCGGCGGCAGAACTTTTGGAGGTCACGGTCATAGGTTTGACTTTCTCTGGTACACCGCCAGTGCGCGCGTGGACGCCGCAGTAGCGGTGGTGGCTATGGCGTAGGGCGCCGAATTTTCTGGGGCTAAATCAATCACTTCTGTCTGGGCAGCGCAGGCTGCGCGCAGAGCACGTCTACGGCTTATGCCAAGTGCGTGCGAGGCTTAAAAAAACCTCGGCGGCAAGATGTTGGGGCGAACATTTGGTGTGCAGTCCTTGCGGTATCTGGGGGCGGTTGTGCGTGTGTGTCACGGTGGCCCGGTTCGGAGGTGCTGCTGTCGCTCTTGCCGACGTTAGCCCAACATTGTAGCGGTTACTCTTTATTTCAAGACCCGTCAAGCGGCCAAAGTCGATAATTTTTCTAATGCCACCCGGCGCAATTGCAGCGCGCGGTAGCGCTCTAGCGCGCTGGGGTCGTGGGCGGCTTGGGCAATGGCAGTGTCTTGCTGCTGCTTGAGGTGCTCAATCACCATGCGGTTGAGCAGGCCGCGCAATTCGGCGCGCAGCTCGCTGGTTTCGCCCTCGGTTTGGGCGTGGGCGCCGGTCATGACGCGCTCGGCAAGCGCTTGGCAGTCTTGCGCGCTGGGGTCGCTGCGCAGGGCTTCGCGCAGCAGCGCCCACGAGCGCACGCCGTGCTCATGGAATTGCGTCTCCAGCCACGTAAACAGCCGACCGTGCGGGGCGGCCAGCGCGCACAAAATGGTTTGTTCTTCTTGCGTCAGCGCATCCAAAAACTCCATGTGCGACAGCAGCAGCCGCGCGGCATGGTCGGCGCGGTTGGCCAGCACGGTGCTCGGGCCGCGCACGCCAGCGGTTGATGCGGTGGCTTTCGCGCCTTTGGGTGTCCAGCGCGGCTTGGCAGGGCGCTGCGTGTACACCGGATAAAGCGCTAAAGAGGGAGTGCCGCCGTGCTGGCCGCTGGGTGGAAAGTCTGACAGGTAGGGCGGCGGCTCGCCGTGGCTCCAGTCGTTGTAGGCGTCTGGAGGCGGCGGTGCATGGCCGATAGCGTGGCCACCCTGTGAGCGTGCCGCCTCTCGCGCCCGGGCTTGGCTCCACACTTCCGACAAATCGCGCACCTCTAGCTGCGACTGCGCTGCCAGTTCGCCCAGCAGTTGGCGTTTCAAGACGCCGTCGGGCAGCAGCTCCCACAGCGGGCGCGCATTGCTGGCCATATGGGCGCGGCCTTCGGGGGTGCCCAAGTCGCACTGGTCGGCCGCTGCTTGCAGTAAAAAACCGCTTAGTGGCATTGCAGCGCTGATGTGGCGTGCAAACGCATCGCTGCCGTGGGCACGCACAAAGCTGTCGGGGTCGTGCTCGGTGGGTAAGAACAAAAATTTGATGCTGCGCGTGTCGCTGGCATACGGCAGCGCCGCTTCCAGCGCCTTGCGCGCTGCACGCCGGCCAGCGCTGTCGCCGTCAAAGCTAAACACCACTGCGTCGGTAAAGCGAAACAGCTTGGCCAGATGCTCGGGCGTACACGCCGTGCCCAGCGTTGCCACCGCGTTGGGAAAGCCCCATTGCGCCAGCGCCACCACGTCCATATAGCCTTCCGTCACCAGCGCCAAGCCATGCTCGCGGATGGCGGTGCGCGCCTCAAACAGGCCGTACAGCTCGCGCCCTTTGTGGAACACCGGCGTTTCGGGCGAATTGAGGTATTTGGGTTTTTCATCGCCAAACACGCGCCCGCCAAAGCCAATGCACTCGCCTTTGACGTTGCGGATCGGAAACATCAGCCGGTCGCGAAAGCGGTCGTAGCGGCGCACATCGCCGGGGTTTTCGTCGTTGACGATGACCAAGCCGGACTCGGCCAGCAGCGGGTCGTCGTACTGCGCAAACACGCTGGCCAGCCCATGCCAGCCCTCGGGCGCGTAGCCCAAGCCATAGCGGTTGGCGACGGCGCTGGACACGCCCCGGCGCTGCAAATAGGCAATCGCATGCTGCGCGCTGCTCAGGTGCTGGCAGTAGGCGGCGCTGGCTTTTTCCAGCACATCGGTCAGCGTGGCCTGCTGCTGCTTGCGGGCGGCGGCGCGTTCGCGCTCTTGCGGCGAAAGGTCGTCTTCGGGCACCGGCAGGCCGGTTTGCTGCGCTAGGTCATGCACCGCCTCGACAAAGCCCATGCCGGCGTGCTCCATCAAAAAAGTGATGGCGTTGCCGCTTTTGCTGCAACCAAAGCAGTGAAAAAATTGTTTGGATGGGCTGACGCTGAACGAGGGCGACTTCTCGCCATGGAACGGGCACAGCCCCATAAAGTTGGCGCCGCCTTTTTTCAGCTGCACATAGCGGCCAACTACTTCGACGATGTCGGTGCGGTCAAGCAGCTCTTGGATAAAGGATTGGGGAATGCTCACGGCGGCATTTTCGCCCATCGTGCGGTTATGCCTTGCGCTGGCCGCTTTGCCATCCGCTGCTGGTGGGCGGCGTCTGGTTTAATTGGGGTTAATACCTACGCGTTTTTTCAAGGAGAGCTTTATGGGCAGTATTTACGACCAAGACATGCCGCGCACCGCCGCCAACCATGCAGCGCTGTCGCCACTGGACTTTATTGAGCGCGCGGCGCAGGTGTATCCCGAGCGGCTGGCCATCGTGCACGGTGCGCTGCGCCAAACGTGGGCGCAAACCTATGACCGCTGCCGCCAACTGGCCAGCGCGTTGCAAAAGCACGGCATCGGCAAAAACGACACCGTCGCCGTCATCTTGCCCAACACGCCGCCGATGGTCGAAGCCCACTTTGGCGTGCCGATGGCCGGTGCAGTGCTCAACACGCTGAACACCCGCCTTGACCCCGAGGCGATTGCCTTCATGCTCGACCACGGCGAAGCCAAGGCGCTGATCGTTGACCCCGAGTTCTCCGCGCTGATCGCCAAAGCGCTGCCACTGCGCACCACCACCACGCCGCTGCTCCTCATCGAAGTGCAAGACGCTTTGTATGACCAACCCGCCCAAGCGCTGGGCGGCACCACGTACGAAGATTTTGTTGCCCAAGGCGACGCGCAATTTGCGTGGCAAATGCCCGGCGACGAGTGGGATGCGATTGCGCTGAACTACACCAGCGGCACCACCGGCAACCCCAAGGGCGTGGTCTACCACCACCGGGGCGCGGCGCTCAACGCCATCAGCAACGTGCTGGAGTGGGATATGCCCAAGCACGCGGTGTATTTGTGGACGCTGCCGATGTTCCACTGCAACGGTTGGTGCTTTCCGTGGACGGTGGCGGCGCGCGCCGGTGTCAACGTCTGCCTGCGCCGGGTTGACCCGCAAGCCATCTTCAACGCCATCCGCGAGCACGGCGTGACGCATTACTGCAGCGCGCCCATCGTCCACAGCCTGCTGGTCAACGCGCCCGCCGCCATGAAAGAAGGCCTGCCCACCGGCGTCAAAGCCATGGTCGCTGGCGCTGCGCCACCGGCTTCGATGATCGAAGGCATGGAAAAGCTCGGCTTTGACCTGACCCACGTGTATGGCCTGACCGAGGTCTATGGCCCGGCCACGGTTTGCGCCCAGCACGCCGAATGGAACCAGTTGGACATCGGCGAGCGCGCCCGCCTCAACTCCCGCCAAGGCGTGCGCTACCACCTGCAGCGCGCCGTCAGCGTGCGCGATCCGCAGACGCTGGAGGCGATGCCGCACGACGGCGAGACGATGGGCGAGATTATGTTCAAGGGCAACATCGCCATGAAGGGCTACCTGAAGAACCCCAAAGCCACCGCCGAAGCCTTTGCCGGCGGCTGGTTTCACTCGGGTGACTTGGCGGTGCAGTACCCCGACGGCTATATCCAGATCAAAGACCGCAGCAAAGACATCATCATCTCGGGCGGCGAGAACATCTCGTCGATTGAAGTCGAAGACGTGCTGTACCGCCACCCGGACGTGGTTTCGGCTGCGGTGGTGGCCAAGCCGGACGAAAAATGGGGCGAAACCCCGTGCGCGTTCGTCGAACTCAAACCCGGCGCGCACACCACCATTGAAGAAATCATTGCCCACTGCAAGCAGCACTTGGCCGGCTTCAAAGTGCCGCGCATGGTGATTTTTGGTGACATCCCCAAGACCGCTACCGGCAAGATCCAAAAGTTTGAGCTGCGCAAGCAAGCCGGCTCGGCCAGCGCTATCGTGCCCAAGTAAGCACTGGGCCTTTCGCAGGCCGCTAATGCAAAAGAGCACCGCAAGGTGCTCTTTTTTTGATAGCTGCTAGCGCACGTATCTATTGGGCTAGAGGCTTGTTTGACTGATTATTTTGCGGGTTTGAGCGCTTCAGGCCGGCAAAAACAGCGCTGGATCGACCATGCTGCGGTTGAGCATCACGCCCCAGTGCAAATGCGGCCCAGTGGCGCGCCCGGTGGCACCGACGGCGCCAATGCGCTGGCCGGTCTGCACCACGTCGCCCACTTGCGCGTTGATGGCACTCAGGTGGCAGACCATAGACAGCAGCCCGCCGCCGTGATCGAGCCACACGGTTTGGCCGTTGAAAAAATAATCACCCGTATCAATCACCTTGCCCGGCAGCGGCGCATTGACCGGCGTGCCGGTGGCGGCGGCAATGTCCATGCCGCTGTGCGGATTGCGCGCTTGGCCGTTGAAAACGCGGCGCAGCCCAAACGAGCTCGAGCGCCGCCCCGGTGTCGGCACCTGCATCGCCAAACGCTCGGGCAGCGGCGTGCTGAAGGTCGCCATGACCCGCGCTTGGTGATCGCGTTCGCGCTCGTAGCGGGCTTGGTTGTCGGGCGATAAATCCACCGTGCGCGGCGCGACGCTCAGGCGCTGCTCGCGGTAGCGCTTATCAAGCACGGTGTAGGCAACTTGACGCGCCGGGCTGTCCGCCGTGGCCCGGGCGGTGATGTGCGCCGCGCCCAGCGGAGCCGACAAAGGAATGCCGACCACCGCCGTCCACTCAATCATGTCGCCCAGCACCAACAGCGGAATTTGCTGCGCCGCGTCGGCAAATGCGGCCGGTGGTTGCGCTGCCGGTCCCAGCGACAAGCGCACCACGCCGCCGGGCACCGCCAGCGCGCGCGGCCAGACGTTGGATGGAGCTGCTTTGCCAGCGGCCAGCGCTGCCGTGGGCAGTGCCAGCAGGCCCAAGCCGCCCAGCAAGGCGCTGCGGCGGGTGGGAAGGTACTTGTGTCCCATCGCGCTCAGTGCGTGATGAATTCGTAAGTCACCGCTTCGCTCTCGACCATGTCCAAGATGTCGTTGAGCGTGTCATCGTCGTCGGTGCTGCTCCAAGTTTCTTCGGGGTCGCTGGCAAACAGCGGCTCAATCGCGATGTCCATGAACACGCCATTGGGCAGTTGCAGCACCGGTGTGCCTTCTGAGGTGTCGGCCAGCTGCCAATCGTCGGGGACGGACATTTCCAGCTCGATGGTGACTTTGAGTTTTTTCATGGGATAGCTTTCTGTGGAAAGGGTTAAATAAAACCGTGCGCCCTCAGGCGACGGCTTGGGGCTTTTCTGCTGCGCGGCGCTGCACCGCCATCGGCACTTTCATGCCAAACGCGTCGGCCAAGCGCTGGGCTTGCAGGGCGGATTTTTCTAGCGCTTTTTGCAGTGCTTTAGGCGAAGGGGTGAAGAAGTTATCTACGCTGCGTGTAAAGCGCCGGCGCACCACTTCGGGTGGCACGTCGTGCCCGCCCAAAGCCACGCGCAGTTTGACACGCCGCACCGCCAGTTGGATGTTGCTTAAAGAAAAGTAATAGATCGCCACCCGGTAGCCCTGCGCTTTCAGGCGGCGCAAAAACGGCGCGACGGTGCGGCTCGATAGCGTGCTTTCAAACGAAAAATCTTCGCCAGCGGCGGCCAACTGGCGCAGGCGGCGCAGCATGATGCGCCCAAATCAGGCGGCTTCGCCTCCAAGCTGCTGCGCAGCTAACTGACTTGGACGAGGCTTGTCGCGCATTTGGTCATTTTTGGCGCTTGAT